>JANYFS010000200.1 GCA_025359705.1 Deinococcales bacterium
GTATAAAAAGTAAGTACGGTAGTCAGTAAAAGGTAAACCAGAGCAACTGTAGTAAGCACGGGGACAGGTTTGAAAGTAGCACTAGAAATCTGGCTACCTAATAAAGATAATTCGAGCAAAGCAATTGTGGAAACCAAAGAAGTATCTTTAAGTAAACCCACAACATTGTTGACTAACGGTGGAATTACAATACGTATTGCTTGGGGAAGAACCACTTGCAGCATGGTTTGAGAACTAGACAAACCCAAGCTACGCGCAGCTTCAGTTTGACCTTTATGAATTGCCAAAATACCCGCACGAACAACTTCTGCATTATAAGCTCCCACATTGAGCGATAATGCCAATACTCCCGATTTAAATTCATCCAGATATGGAGTGACATCGATATGTATACCTAATAAAATTTGAGGCAAAGCATTATAGACAAATAGAATTTGCACATATAGTGGAGTTCCACGAATAATCCAAACATAAAAACTAGCAATACTACGAATCAAAATATTACCAGAAATTTTAGAAATACCTGCTAGCATACCCAAAAATAGACCAATAACTCCAGACCACACTGTTAAACGCAATGTCATACTTGCAGCTTCTGCAAAATCACCCGCCCTAGATCCAATGGGTTCAGGAAGGTATCTAAATACAATACTAATGAGCACAAATAGAAGATAAAAACTTAGTGCAGCCCCAAGAATCCAAAGCACAATTCCCAGACCCGAAAGAGGGTTTTTTGATTTCTCTAACAACGGACTCTCTGATTTCATGGGCACCTGCTAAACCTGCTAACACAAGTTGATATGAAAAAGATCCCCTCAATACTTCGAGGGGATCTTTCCTCGATCCATAGTAAGCAAAAACTCAAATTATGAGTTAATGTTTATTACTTACAGCGAATGTCTTGGGCAAAGTATTGCTTACTCAGTTTAGCATAAGAACCATCCGCATAGCTTTTCTTTAAAGAACTATTCAAGGCAGCAACAACAGTAGAATTACCTTTTTTTGTTGCCATTGCTACTCTTTCTTGAAAAACCATATCGCCTTGCTCGAGTTTTCCTGCATTGGCTTTAATGGCATCCAAAGCTAAGAATCGGTCAGAAACCCAGGCTTGGGCGCGGCCTGCCATCAATGCTTGTTGGGCATCAGGGTCTTTGGGGTAGGTTTTGACTTCTTTAACCCCAGGCAACTTTTTAACATTATCCAAATAGCTGGTTCCCACTTGAACTGCTACGACTTTTCCAGTCAAATCCGCAACTTTCTTGGGGCCACCTGGCTGAGATACAATCATTCCACCTGTACAATAGTGCGGATCAGTAAAATCCACTGCTTTTTGACGTTCTGGGTTGATTCCGTGCGAAGCAATTACAAAATCATAGCGGTTTTGATCCAAGCCGATCAATAAGCTATCAAAAGGCTTAGTCACCCATTCGACCTTAAGATTCATATTCTTAGCAAGCGCATTTGCCAAGTCCACTTCAAAACCTGTTAGCTTCTTACCATCCAAATAGTTGAAGGGTTTGAACGCGCCTTCGGTAGCAATCTTGATGGTTCCCGATTTCTGAATCTCGGCGAAGGTGCGGGCTTGGGCGGCGCTCGAGAGGGCCAGCAACGACAAAAACGACAAAGCGGTCAAGAGGAAGGTCTTCTTCATGGGTTCTCCTGTGTATAACTCGGTTTTATGGTTCGAGGGTGAAATGTAACTGGTTTAGTATACCTCGAGCGACATGTTTTTCAAATGTAAAGCTTTTCAGCGTTGCACCCATGTTAGACTAATCCATGATCCAAGCACTGAAAACCCTGTTTGTCCGTGACCTCGAGAAGCTGATTGTGCAACTCGAGGGCTACTCGAGCGACGCTGCCGTGTGGCTGCTGGCAGGCGAAATCAAGAATTCGGCGGGAACCTTGGCCCTACATCTGGTAGGAAATCTGAATCAATATATTGGAGTTGGCTTGGGCCACACCGACTATGTACGGGATCGCCCCGCCGAATTTGCTACGCGAGATGTGCCAAGGGCCAAGCTGATTTCTCAAGTTAAAGCCACCATTACCCTGCTCGAGCGGGTTCTGGGGCCAGATATTACCCTCGAGGCCCTTTATCCCAACGAGGTTTTGGGCTACCCCATGACCACCCAGTATTTTCTGATTCATTTGTATGGGCATCTCAATTGGCATTTGGGCCAAATCGATTATCACCGCCGCCTGACCCAATAAGCCCAATCCAAAATCCCAATCCAATAAGCCAGACAATGCATTGATCCAATCTGAATCATCTTCTAAAATAGGGGTTCGGCTCGAGCAATTTTGAGGTGTAGGCCATTTGGCTTAGAAAACAGCCAGCAACTGCTCCACCAAATCCCGACCCCGCAACTGCTCGAGCCAACGCTTGGGAATCCCCAGGGAGCCGTAGTGCAAACCTGCCAAGCCCCCTGCAATGCAGGCAGTGGTATCAGTGTCGTGTCCCAAAGCAATGGCATTTTTGACCACCTGCTCATAATCTTTGCCCCGCTCGAGCGCCCATTTGCTGGAGAATAGCGCGTCCAAAACATAGCCCGAACCCGTAATTTTTCGCTCGAGGTTGGGGCGGGTGATGTCTTGAAGAATCTCGAGGAGTTCGCTTTGGTGGGTGCTGTGATAAATCCGCTCGAGAGCAGAAGTTGCGGCCTCAAACGGTTGAGGGGTTCCCTCGAGGATCTGCCGCGCCCACAGGCAATACAAAGCGCAGCAAACCAAACACATTGGATGCCCGTGGGTCACTTTGGATTGGTTCATGGCATCGCGCACCAGTTCGGCATCGGTTCCCGAATGCCACATTGCCAACGGCAGCACCCGCATCAGCGAACCATTGCCCTGGGAAAATTGCTCGGTAGAACCCGCCTCGAGCGGTTCCACGCCTGCCCTCAGTTTGCCAATGGATTTGGCGGTTTGAATGCCAATATCAAAAACAATGCCCTCAACCGCAAAATACCCATCGTCATACCAACGGATCAAGCGATCCGCAAAGTCTCGAGGGTCAAATTTTTGGCAGATGATCAGGCTCTCGAGCAAAATCAAGGCTTGTGCGCCGTCATCCGACCAGGTGCCAATGGGTACGCTCGAGTGTGCCCGCACAAAGCCTTTGGGGGGTTGCATCTCAATCTGATCGAAGGGTGGAAGGTTTTCTGGATCATGGAATTCGTAGGGAACCCCCAGTGCATCGCCAATCAAAAGTCCGTATATCGCCGATCGAGCTTGGTTTTGTTTGTGCATGGGAACCTCTTTTTACTATTTTTGTCGAGATTCAGTTTAAGCCATACCCAATCCAAAAAAGCCCCGACATATTCGTCAGGGCTTTGATTTATTTCTTAATGCGCTGCTCGAGGGAAACCTATTTACAACTATTTAAAACTTGCACCATCAAACAGCGCAGTCGCACTGCTGGGAACGGTGAAGGTACGATTCGCACCCGTTTCCCAAGTCACAGTTGCACCCGCTTTCTTGATGAATTTGAACTGCAAGGCTTTAGCAAAATCCAGTGAGATGGGTGCAGTCGTCCAAGTGCAGGTGGTTCCCGTACAGGCACTCGAGGTCATGGCAACGCTCGAGGCGGTGTTCCAGGCTCCCAGTTCGGTGGCATCGCCTGCCAAGAAGACACTTTGGCCCAAGGTGGTGCTGGCAATCACTTTGAAGGTCACGGCGCTTTTGGTTCCTACAGGGCAAGAAGGTGCGGTGTTGCTCCAGGTGTTGGTGTCCCCATCAAACCAGCCCTCGAGGGTGCGGCTGAGGTCGGCGGTTTTGCGGGCGGTGTTGCTGGGATCGACAAACAACAGGCTCGAGGCGGAGGCGTTAGCGATGGTGTAGGTGTAGTAGCCGCAGGTCTCGGCGGTCATGGCAAGGCCAGGCCAAGTGGTGGCGGTGACGGTGGCAGGAACGCTGTTCCAATAGTGAATATTGGCTCCACCCCACAGGGCGGGTTTCTTAAAGTGAACGGTCAGGCCTGTAGCCAGTTTGGGGGTAGCGGTGACGGTGGCCCCAGTCGATTCGCTATTGGATACGGTGGTTACTTTAAAGTCGTAGGCGGTGTTGTTGGTTAGACCCGTGACTTTGAAGCTGGTGGCAGTGTTCAGTGCAGTGTTGGCCTTGGTAAAGGTGGCTGCGCTCGAGGCTTTGAAATACACGTTGTAGCCCTTGAGCGCACAGTCCACAGGTGCAGTCCAGCTCAGGTTCACTTCAGAGCTGCCCGCTTGCGCCACTAGGCTCGAGGGGTTGGGAACTACCGCAGGAGGGATACAAACTGTGGCATTGGTACTGACTGCCAGCAAGGTGCGTGGGGGAATAGTTCCCACCAATTTTCCGCTCGAGTTGATGCTCAGGTTGCTGCTGCGCCCTGTAATTTCTTTGATGCTCCCCGACAGTGCGCCGTTCAGCGAAATTCCACCCAAGCTACCCAAATCCACGGTGTTGTCCGAGCCGTTTAGTACCACCACTACCGCGCTCGAGCCAGAAAGAGTACGGCTGAAGGCATAGATGTTGGTTCCGCCGCCTGGTTTCCACAGCTCGTTTTGTGCGCCGTTGGTCAAGGCGGGGTATGCCTTACGTGCCGCATTCAATGCAGTTAGGCGGGCGGTAATGGGTGAAGCGTCCACTCCCGCAAAGTTCATATCTTGGCGGTTGTTGTTGGCAGGTTCGTTGTAGGGGTCGCCCTTGCCCTGCATGGCAATTTCGCTGCCATAGTAAACGCTGGGGGTTCCCCGCACAGTAAAGATCAACGACAAAGCCCCGTCCAAACGTTCCTGCTGCTGATTGAAGGGAATGCCCACTTCGATACCTTCGGACATAAAGCGCCGCACATCATGGTTGTCGATAAAGGTGGTCAGGCGGCTGGCATCGCTATATTTATTATCTTGGGCCAAGACATTGCCAATGGCATCCAAAGAGCCACCCTTGGCAATCGAATCGCGGATCGCGCCATACAAAGGAAAGTCGAATACCGAAGGCGAACCCAAGTTCAGATACTTGCTCAAAACACTGGGGTCGAAGGCAAACACCTCGCCCACCGTCCAGACTTTGCTGTTGTCGGCAGGGCCGTTGGCGGCAAAATACTGGGGCCAGTAGTCGTCGAAGGCGTGCTTCATGGTATCCATGCGGATTCCGTCGATACCGGTTTGGGTCACCCAAAAGCGGGTGGCATCGTTGAGGTAGGTTTTGGCAGCGCCATTTTGCTGATTGAAGTCGGGCAGGCCCGCCAGTGGGCAAGTCACATCGTTCCAAGTGGTGCTACAACCCGCCCCAGAGTTAAACCAGTCGGGATGCTGCTTGGCAATGTTGGCCTCATAACCCGCATGGTTGACCACCATGTCTTGCACCACTTTAAGCCCCTTGGCGTGGGCTGCTGTCACCACATCTTTGAGGTCTTGCAGGTTGCCCATGTGCGGATCTACTTGGGAAAAATCTTCGGCCCAGTAACCTGCATAACCCGCGTGATACTTGCCATTGTTGGGGCCGCTGCTGGTAAACACAGGTGGGACTTGCAAATAAACAGGAGTCAGCCACAGCGCAGTGAATCCCATTTTAGTGAAGAAGCCTTCGTTAATTTTTTGCTTCAGACCTGCCAAATCGCCACCGTGCCAGCCAATTGCACTATTTTTATCGGAAGCGTCGCCTGGTTTGGTGTTACTGCCGTTGTCGTTGGCGGTGTTGCCGTTGGCAAAACGGTCTGTGACCACAAAGTAAATACTCTCTTTGCGCCAGTCATTTGCCAAGGCTTGTGTATTAACCACGGGCTGAGTTTCCGCTTGAGTCCCATTTTGAGCAACGATATTGGAGGATGTGCCACAGCCAACCAAGGCCAAAGACAACAAGGCGGTCAAGACACCAAAGTGCCGAAGGTTTTTTGTTTTCATATTGACATTATTAAATACCGCTTGTCAGAGCGCGTCAATAGGGCTTGGAAGCAATTCCAATTTATAAAATAAGGCTCTCATTTTTTTAATATTTGCCGTAAAGTTATCCGATTTTTTATCGTCATCACTGTTTCTTTTCACTATAGTTTTGACCAAGATTCCACAGGCTATTGACCTCCACTCCACCCCTTGCAACAAAAATCACAAATAGCAAACATCCCCTCGAACCTAACCCACACCCCTAACCCTCGAGCCTAACCCCATACACAACCACAACGGATTTTGACAGGCAAAAAAAACCCACTATCACAATAAAAAACTGCTCGACACCCCAACCCCTCGAATGAACATCCCTTTCATTAAGAAATCCTAAACACCTCCCTCGAGGTTCCCATCCCCCGCAAAAGAATATTTCCAACAAATTTCAGAACAAATCTGAAAACCCAAAAAATCTGCTCGAGACAATATTTTTACCATTTATACTTTTCTACGGAAGCAATTCCATATCTTTTTTGGCTCGAGTGTGGAATGATAAACATATCCATCTCTTTGCCGCCCTGCTGCAAATTTCTCTTGTGAGTTGCCATGCCCAGAAAACCCCTCGAGCTTTTGCCCCACCTAACCCTTACCCAAATCACCAAGCGCTACCGAAACTGTAAAGACCCTCGAGCGCAGTTACGGTGGCATGTGGTTTGGTTGTTGTCTCAGCCAAACCAACCCAGTACCGCAGAAGTGGCCCAGTGGACGGGCTACAGCACGGTGTGGATTCGGCAAATCATCCACCGCTACAACCTCGAGGGGGCGGCGGGTTTGGACTGCACCCTCGAGCCGAATTTGGGGGGAAAGCCTTTAGTTTTAAACCTCGAGCAGCAAGACTTACTCTATTTGGCCCTGCAAAAACCCGCACCCGATGGCAAGCTCTGGACGGGGGCAAAAGTGGCACAGTGGTGCCTCGAGCAAACGGGCTACCAGCCTCACGCCGCAACGGGTTGGAGTTACATTCGGCGGATTTTGGCAACAAGGGGGGCGCAGGGTTTGTATCTTTCTAAGGCTCGAGGGAAGGGGATTTAAGTTTTTTGTGATGCGTTTTGCGTTTTTTGAGATTTTTGCGCTCGAGGGAATCGATTCCCAGCCTCACAACCTAAAAAAGTACAGACACACCTACCCACCTAACCTCTTCTACTCCTATACTCTTTTGTGGTGTGACAACTGGCGTTGACGTGGACAGACCACGGGGAAGTCACAAGATGGTGGGAGTTTTTGGGCGTTGCGCTCGAGGGGATTCCATCACCAGATCGCTCGCCTGGGTCGTTTTTTGTGTGAGTTGCATATTGCAATGCACAAACCAAGGGGATGTTATGCCAAGAGCTTTGTTGTCGGTGAGTGATAAGTCGGGATTGGTGGAATTTGCGCGTAGCCTCGAGCAGAAGGGTTTCGAGATCATTTCTACAGGTGGAACTTTTAAAGCCTTGCGTGATGCAGGAGTGGCGGCGCGATATGTCACAGAGGTGACGGGCTTTCCTGAAATCTTGGGCGGACGGGTCAAAACGCTGCATCCTGCGGTACACGGCGGCATTCTTGCCAAGCGCACTCCCGCCCACCTTGCCGAACTCGAGGCCCAAAACATCACCCCGATTGATCTGGTGTGTGTGAACTTGTACCCATTTCGCCAAACCGTAGCTCAAGAGGGGGTCACGCTCGAGCAGGCCACCGAAAACATCGACATTGGTGGCCCCGCCATGATTCGGGCCTCTGCCAAAAACCATGAAGCGGTGGTGATTGTGGTTGACCCTAGCGATTACGGCGCGGTTCTCGAGAATCTGGGTGAGAATCTCGAGGGAATGACCCTCGAGTACCGCCGTTATCTGGCCCAAAAAGCCTTTGCCCACACTGCTTCTTACGATAGTGCCATTGCGGGGTATCTGCTGGGAACCTTGCCCCAAACCACACTCGAGACTCAAAAGGCGCTCGAGCAGGATATTCCTGTGGGCCTCAGCAAAGTGATGGATTTGCGTTACGGCGAAAACCCGCACCAAACCGCCGCACTTTACCGTGAAGGAACCCAAAAAGGCGCAGTGCTGGACGCGGAAATCTTGCACGGCAAGGCCATGAGTTTTAACAACTATACCGATGCCGAAGCCTGCTGGAACCTGTCCCTCGAGTTTGCAGAACCTGCGGTGGTGGGAGTCAAGCACGCCAACCCCTGCGCGGTGGGAACGGGCAGCACCCCCCTCGAGGCATGGTTACGGGCCTACGCCGCCGATCCCGTCAGTATTTTTGGCGGAATTGTGGCCTTCAACCGCACTTTAGATTTGGAGACTGCCAAAGCGATCAAAGATATTTTCCTCGAGGTGATTTTGGCCCCCGAATACACCCCAGAAGCGCTCGAGCTGCTTTCTTCCAAGAAAAACCTGCGCTTGCTGAAGGTGAACACTGCGGCCCGCCCCGTGCTGGATTTCAAACGAATCACGGGGGGTTTTGTGATTCAACAGGCCGATCTATTGGGACTCGAGGGGATTAAGCAAGATGTGGTGACAGAACGCGCCCCCAGCACTTCAGAACTCGAGGATTTGCTATTTACCTGGCGGGTAGTCAAGCATGTGAAATCCAACGCGATTGTGATCGGCAAAGAAGGCCGCACCACGGGCATTGGCGTGGGCCAAGTCAACCGCATTTGGGCCACCGAGCAAGCCATTTTGCACGCAGGTGAACACGCTCGAGGGTCGGTATTGGCCTCCGATGCCTTTTTACCCTTCCGCGATGTGGTGGACACCGCCGCCAAAGCAGGCATCACCGCGATCATTCAGCCAGGTGGTTCCATGCGCGATGCCGAAAGCATTACCGCCGCCAATGAAGCAGGGATTGCCATGATTTTTACAGGAGTGAGGCACTTTAGGCACTAATTTTTAGTGTAGTGAAACCCTGAGAGGCTCGAGGTTTAGAGCAATTCTATTTTACCAAAATGCTTTTTCAAACGTGCTATGCCTTTGGGTGGCTCGAGTTCTTCGAGCATGTTTGCAAATGCTTTGGCTTCATATCCACTTAATACGGTGAATGGTAAATCCTGCTGATGGTATGAATCTTCGGTTTCCTCCATAAATATCGGTTGATTCTCGGGAATATTTGTAGCCGATTCTGTGTTCCCGAATGTGTCAGTCATTGTTTTTCCTCGTTAGCAGTATACTTCAAAGTCCAGAGTTTTATCTATTTTTCTCGCTTTCCAAAGCGCAATTGATCGGCATTTTTTTCACCACCCACGCGCGAATGCTCGAGCGTCCATTGTGTTCGATCCTCTCGAGGAGGGATTAGCTGAGGGGTAAAATCAAAGGTGCATTTGAGTTTTGCTCAACTTTATCTAACAAGGATTCTATAAATATTTTAAATAGCTGCAACAAGACCACCATAAAAATTCCCATAGCAGCAGAATAAACCAAGAAAAATCCAACCGCTGGGGCTGCAATACTTGCCCCAGTAAAAAACCCCAATATATCGTTATTGATTT
>JANYFS010000217.1 GCA_025359705.1 Deinococcales bacterium
CGCCAATTTCAACGCCCCCACCCAAACCGTGATCAGTGGTGAAAAAGAGGCGGTGGTAGCGGCTGGCGCTGCGCTTAAAGCTCTGGGCTACAAAGTGATTCCACTCAAAGTCAGCGCACCGTTCCATTGCTCTTTGATGCAACCCGCAAGGGCGAAACTCACCGTGGCTCTCGAGGGTGTTTCGTTTTCCAATCCCCAATTCCCAATCATCGCCAATGTCACGGCGGATGTGGTGGACAGCGCCGCGCCCATTGCCGATTTGCTTTCACAGCAAGTTACCGCCAGTGTGCGCTGGGTGGAAACTATTTATAAACTGCGGGACTTGGGTGTCACCGAGTTCATCGAGTTTGGTTCTGGAACGGTGTTGACGGGCTTGATTAAGCGGATTTTGCCTGATGCTGTGACGGTGAATTACCGAGGGTAAGAGCGTATGAGGGTAAGTATTTTTGAGGGTGAGAGGGCGTGAAAAAGATTTAATCTTTTAATGTAGGTAATTATGCGAAGCGGCCCGTCCCGCGAGGTGACGTAGTTGGGCCAAGACAGCACGCGCAACATGTTGCGCCCCGTGGGAGAAAAACCGAAAAAATACCTCCTCGAGCCAGCCCATCTTTTCAACGAAAAACGAAAAACGAACCACGAATAACCAAACGGAAAACGGATCACAACACACCACGGAGGCAAGCATGAAAAACGCATTGGTCACAGGCTCGAGCCGAGGCTTAGGAAGGGCGATGGCGCTCGAGCTGGGGCGGGCGGGGTATCGGGTGGCAGTTCACTATGCGGGGCGGCGGGAAGCGGCCCTAGCGGTGGTCGCCGAAATCGAAGCAGCGGGCGGGCAGGCACAGGCATTTGGGGCAGATCTTTCCGACGCGGCCCAAGCCTCGAGCCTAGTGGGGCAGGTGCTGGAAGCCTTTGGGTCGCTCGAGGTTTTGGTCAACAATGCGGGGATCACTCGAGACGGGCTACTGATTCGTATGAAAGACGAAGACTGGGACATGGTGATTCGCACCAACCTAGACGCAGCCTTTTACACCTCGAGGGCCGCAGTCAAAGCCATGATGCGGGCGCGGTATGGGCGGATCATCCAAATCACTTCGGTGGTAGCCCTGATGGGCAACCCAGGCCAAGCCAACTATGTCGCTTCCAAGGCGGGTTTAATTGGTCTGACCAAAGCACTTGCCAAAGAGTATGGCGCTCGCGGTATCACGGTCAACGCGGTGGCCCCAGGTTTTATCGCGTCGGACATGACCGCCGAGCTTTCCGCAGAAGTGCGGGCCAAGTACCTCGAGCAGATTCCAGCGGGGCGCTTTGGCACTCCCGAAGAAGTCGCCTCGCTAGTGCGCTTTCTGGCCTCGGATGAGGCCGCCTATATCAGTGGGCAAGTGATCAGCGTGAACGGTGGGATGTACCTTCCATAAAGCCAGAGGGTAAGAGCGTAGGAAAAAGATTTTTTGGCTAGCGGTTTTTTGTTGTTGCGAACAACGAATAACGAACGGCGAATCACCAAAGTTAAAACGGACGACGGACAACGGAACACCAACAACGCCCCCAAATAGCTGCTAAACTTAAGCGCGTAAATTTCCTGAGGAGGAACCCCATGAGTGTATTTGATGATGTGAAAGAAGTAGTGCTGGACAAGCTGCCTGGTGCAGAAGCCGAAAAAGTGGTTCCCGAAGCCAAATTCATCGAAGACTTGGGCGCAGATAGCCTCGAGATTGTGGAATTGGTCATGGGCCTCGAGGACAAGTTTGGCATTACCATCAGCGATGAAGATGCCGAAGGTATCCGCACCGTGCAAGATGCAGTTAGCTACATTACCAGCAAGAAGTAAGACTGTTTGAAAATCGCGCAGGGATTGGGCCTAGCGCTCGAGTCTCTGCGTTTTTTTGGCTCATTATTAGATAGTTTTCCGTTTTCCGTTAAAGGTTTGGTGGCTCGAGAGCAATTCACTTCTTAATCTTTTTCTCGCTCTCTAGCTTTCTCGCTCTCTCGTCCTCAAAAACACTTACCCTCTCTCTTAAAAAAGGAGTTTACAACATGAAACGTGTAGTCATCACTGGCCTTGGGCCGCTTACTTCGATTGGAATTGGCGCGGAAAACTATCACCGTGGGCAGCTCGAGGGGAAAAATGGGATTTCGACCATTACCAACTTCGATACTTCGGATATTGCTTCGCATTTTGCTGGACAAATCCTCGAGGACATTACCAACCGTTTAGACCGTAAAGAAATTAAATATTGGGATCGCTTTATGCAATTTGCGGTGATTGCAACTGACCTAGCGGTGATTGACGCAGGACTGACCAAAGAGGAACTGCATTCCGAGCGGGTTGGCACTGCCATTGGGTCGGGGATTGGCGGGGTGGGTGCTTGGGAAACCAACTTTAATCTGAAGTACGAGAAAAACGCGGGTAGAATCTCGCCCTTTTTTGTACCGATGACCATTTGTAATCTGGCGGCGGGGGTGGTTTCGATGCGCTACGGCGCACTTGGCCCCTCGAGCTGTACCGTTACTGCCTGTAGCACTGGAACTGCCAACATCGGTGATGCCTACCGCGTGATTCAATTGGGCGAAGCCGAAGTGATGATTGCGGGTAGCACCGAGGCCGCCTGTACCATCATGAGCATGGCGGGGTTTGCCAATATGAAAGCCCTGTCGTTTCGCAACGATTCCCCCGAAACCGCCTCGAGGCCATTTCAGAAATCTCGAGATGGTTTTGTGCTGGGCGAGGGTGCGGGCATTGTGATCATGGAAGAATTGGAACATGCCAAAAAGCGGGGTGCTAGAATCTACGCCGAAGTGGTAGGTTTTTCCACCTCCGCCGATGCCTATCACATGACCAACCCCGCCCCAGAAGGACGCGGCGCGGCAAGGGCTATGCGAAACGCCATTCATAACGCGGGCATCACCCCCAAGCAAGTGGGCTATGTCAACGCCCACGGAACCAGTACCCCTGCTGGCGACCTTGCCGAAACCCAGGCCATCAAAGCGGTCTACGGCGACCACGCCTATAAACTGGCAGTCTCGAGTACCAAATCCATGACGGGGCATTTGCTGGGCGCGGCAGGAGCGATTGAAGCCATCGCTTCAGTGCAGGCCATCTACAGCGGCATGATCCCCCCCACCATCAACCAAATCGACCCCGACCCCGAGCTGGATTTGGATTATGTGCCAAACGTGGCACGGGAGCAAAAAGTGGATTACGCAGTCTCCAATTCGTTCGCCTTTGGCGGACAAAATGCGGTGATTGTGTTCAAACGTTTTGATTAAGAGGGTAAGAGCGTAAGAGCATAAGAAAAAGATCTTGTCGCTCGAGCTTTTTAGCCATACTAAAAACGGAAACCCTACGGAGTTTTCACCTCGAGCGTTTTCCCATCAAAAGTTAGGTGTTCCTCGGCGCTCGAGACGACTTCAATCACATATTCCCCAGGTGTATAGACGGCTTTTTGGTCGTCTATTTTAATGTGGCTCGAGACAATCCCCGCTACCGATTCGGACATTTGGCTTTTGAACAAGGGGTCGGAGCAGTCTTTGACGGGAGCGATTTTTTGGGTCACTTGGTCGCGGGTAGCCTCGAGCGCGGCGCTACAGCGGTACAGGTAACTTTGGGCCTCAGAACGAATCAGGGTTTCGCGCAGGGCCACAATTTTGGGTTGGTAGATCAGTAGGGCAATCAGAGCCAGTAAAAGTAAAGTCGCACCTAGGCTCGAGAGGGTCAAAAGCAAGGTATAGGTACTTTTTTTAACGGTAACTTTAGCAATGGGTTTGGTTAGGGGTGGATTAGGGGTGGGTGCTTGCATTGATGTCATCTTAAAGCACAGTCCCATAACTCGAGCGAGAAAACCAGCAAAATCCCTCGAGTGATACAGTTTTAAAGAAGGTTTTTGGCTGGCCTATCTTACGCTCTTGCGTACCGTCCTCCTGGTAATTCTTGAATCAACCCCTGAAAGTGCAACATCATCAAAGCGGTCTGGGCTTCCGAAACACTTAGGCCACTCTTATGGGCCAGATCGTCCAACAAAACTACCCCCTCGAGGGCGCGGTACACGGCGGCTTGTTCGAAAGGTAGCTCGGGCATGGCTTTGGCGACCCTTTTGTCCCAACCAAATTCGCTCAAAATATCGGCGGCGGATTCGCACAAGACCGCACCTTCGCGCAGCAGTTTGTGTGGCCCCGCCGAAAGTGGCTCGAGCGGACGACCCGGCACCGCAAACACCGTGCGACCACACTCGAGGGCATTGGTGGCGGTGATCATGGCTCCGCTGTCCACCCCACCTTCCACAATTAAAGAACCTGCACTCAGTGCGGCAATAATGCGGTTTCGAGCGGGGAAATTGTAAGCGGCGGGTCGGGTTCCCAGTGGGTGTTCGGTAATCAGCACCACTTTGCGCGACAAGGCAGCATTTTCGGCGGGGTAAATCACATCCACCCCACTTCCCAAAATCCCCAGTGTCACCGCTTCCCCCTCGAGGCAGGCTTGGTGTGCGGCGGTATCGATGCCCCGCGCCATTCCCGAAACCACCATAATTCCCGCTTGGGCCAGTTCTTTGGCCAGTTGGCGGGTAAAGGCAATCCCCTGCGGCGAGGCTTTGCGGGTTCCCACAATGCCAATCGTTCGAGGAACAACCTCCAACATCGGCAGCTCTCCTTTGACCCACAACAAGGGTGGCGGGTCATGTAAGGCCCGCAGTGCCTCTGGATAGCCAGGCAAGCCCCACCCCACCAGCTTAACCCCCGTACTCAACCGCACCCGCTCGAGTTCCTGAACCGCTGCCGCCACCGCCGCCGCACCCCCCACGCTCGAGGCAGTTTTGAGTTCGATGCCTTCCACCTCGCGCAGTTGCGGCAAAGTTGCCGCCAAAACCGCTTGGGCATTACCAAAATGCCGTAGCAAAGTATAAATACGCAAATTCCCCAGCCCGTTCGAGAAACGTAGGGTGAGTAGGGCTTGAAGTTCATTTTGAATGGTGTGTGGCATAGGGTTCCTTTGGTGATTCGTATTCGTTATTTGTTAAAGATGGTTAAGGTCAAGACAGCGCGGCGACTTCCCCTCAATTCTTCCCAAATAGTACATTTGGCGGATTCGCTCACCCCCCATTGTGCTATATTATTAAGGCATGACTTTGGGGGCGCAATGGTCTCGACATGGGTTCACAAAGGCGCTGCGGCGAGCTGAGGATGGTGGTTGGCCTCATTAATAATCCACCAAGCCACTTAACTGGCAAAACTAC
>JANYFS010000262.1 GCA_025359705.1 Deinococcales bacterium
GGTTTGGCAAGACCGCGAGCTGCTGGGTATTGGACTTTATACGCATTTTCAAAGTTACGCTTACATCGGTCTGATCGCTACCGATCCACCATTCCAAGGCCGTGGGGTGGCTCGAGCGGTGATGAATCATCTGCTAGCTGAGCTAAAAACCAATGGAAATCCCAAAGTAGTGCTGACCGCATCATTGATGGGCCAACCGCTGTACCAAAAAATGGGATTTCTCGAGCGGGGGCGAGCCGCTTGGTATCACCATCTGGCTGGGTTGTCAAAGGGAGCTTTGCCCAAAGGTGTGCGATTCTTTGAACGTGATGACTTTGAGTGGATCATCCCATTGGATTTTGCCGCGATGGGCGGCTCTCGAGAGAAACTTTTGCGGTTGCTACCTTTTCGCAAGGGTATTCGTGGGTTGATTTGTCCTGAACTGGGCTTTGCTTTTATCAATGGTGCAGTGATCGGCCCGATCGTGGCCCAGAACCTCGAGACTGCCCAAACCCTTTTAAAAGCTGCTTTGACCCTCGAGTTTCCCGCCGCTCCCCTTGTTTATGCCGCCCCAAACAATTCCCAGATATGCAGCCTGCTCGAGGCATTGGGTTTCAGCCTCAAACACACCTGCGCTTACATGGAACTGGATGAAGACACTCGAGGGGGGAATTCGGAATTGTGCTTTAGAATGGGGAGTTTTGCCGTTGGGTAGGGAATTTACGCTCGAGTGATCTTTTTTGGCATTGCCATTCGCAAATCTAAACGGAGGAACATATGCACCCCCTCGAGTCACAACCTGTGTCACAACCTGCGCCACAACCTACTCAAACCAACACTCCCAAACCCTCGAGCCAATCCCATCCCAAACCCGCTCCCCAGTCCCTACAAACGCTGCTGAAAAGCCTCAACCTCGAGCTGGTCGGTCTGCGTTAAATTTTTTAAGGAGGTTTTTTATGTTGCTACTCGAGCTTTCTGGAAACACCCCCATCCACCAAATCTTGGCTCTATTCACCCCCGCAGAAACCGCCCAAATCATCCCCTTTGCTAGCATCGGAGAATTTACCCTCAAAGCCAACCTCGCCTCGAGCAACCTCGAGCGTTTTTCGCAGATCCAAATTTTGTTGAAAAACTTGGGTCTCGAAGTGAACGGCTACCGTTTTCAACACCCTTATGTCCCCAGCCGCAACCCCGCACCCAAACCGCTAGAAGTCCGCTTGGGCCGCCTGATCCTCGAGCTGCGTTGGGCCAAGGGCTGAGATGCAGCAAGGTAGACTCGAGTGGTGAATCCTTATGTTCTTTCGATGGTATTGTTGGCCTCGAGCATTGCGCTCTACCAAATTGCTCAAAAGTACGTCCCCAAGGGCTTAAGTGCCTGGTCTACTTTGGCTTGGGCCTATTTGGTAGCAATGATTATCTGTTTGATTGCCGCCTTTTTAGATAAAAACGACAAAGGAATGCTCGAGACCTTTAGGCACAGCAATTGGGCGGTGTGGGGCGTGGGCCTGACCGTAGTGGGCATCGAGTTGGGCTTTTTGCTGGCAATGCGGGCGGGTTGGAAACTGGCAGGTTTAGGATTGGTTGCTAACTCTTTTGCGCTGCTGATCACCGTGCCTGTAGCGCTTTTTCTGATTCGGGAAAAGTGGAGCTTGCTCAATTTTTCGGGCCTTATTTTGTGTATTGTTGGCCTGTTTTTGGTGACACGCAAATAGACTTTAGCGCAGGTGTCCGCCTCGAGCATGGTTGCAAATATCGTGTTTCAGACGGATGTTCCATTTTGGAATGGAGTGATTTAACTCTTTTATTTCACCCGATAAATGTTCTAAACAGGTATCAGCCGCTATACTGCCTCGCATGAGTATTCTTCCCGACCACCGTATCCGTGATCTGGCCCGTGCGGGCATGATCGAGCCTTTTTGTGACCGCCTCGAGCGCGAGGGTGTGATCAGTTATGGCCTCTCGAGCTTTGGTTACGACATTCGCTGCGCCAGAGAGTGGAAAATTTTTGTCAATGCCTTCAATACCGTAGTCGATCCCAAAGGTATTGACCAGCGCAGCTTTGTGGATTTCGACGGCGACGAAGTGATCATCCCGCCCAATAGCTTTGTGCTGGCCCGCAGCCTCGAGTACATTCGAATGCCCGAAAATGTGATGGGCTTGGTTTTGGGTAAATCCACCTATGCTCGCTGCGGGATCAGTTGCCTTGCCACTCCCCTCGAGCCTGGTTGGGAAGGCCATATCACCCTCGAGTTCGCCAACAGCACTCCGCTTCCTGCCAAAATGTACGCCCTCGAGGGTTGCGCTCAACTCTTGTTTTTTGAAGGCCCGCGCCCCGAGATCACCTACGCAGACCGCAAAGGCAAATATCAAGGCCAGACAGGTGTGACTTTGCCCCGCTTGTAAGTGTGTTTATAATCAACTTCAGGAACTGAATCACTTTTTTTCTTTCCCTCGAGGGTATAATTCATGTATGACGAGCCGTATGACAAATCACACGACGAGCCAAACGAAGAAGCCGAAGAGGCAAAAGCAGGCCCTATCCCCATAATTTCCGGTGGAACACCAGCAACTGTATAGTTTAGGAATTTCCCCAGTGGTTCCAG
>JANYFS010000284.1 GCA_025359705.1 Deinococcales bacterium
TCGAGCGACTCTATGCCGCATGTGATTCTGCGCTCGAGCGAAAGTTTTTGGACTTTTTGCAGGCCCACACCCTCAAATTACCCGATGCCAGCCAAGAAACCGTAGCAGGCATCTATGTGCGCCCTGATTTCCGCTTTGGAACGTATGGCATGGTGTTTATCGACGGGCCAGTACATCTGCTGCGCGATATCGCCTTGCGCGACCAAGGCAAGCGCGAAGCGCTGCAAGACGCGGGCTATGATGTGATTGTTTTTGGCGAAAACCCCTCAGATTGGCTCGAGGTGGTGCGTCGTCACTCGAGGGTTTTTGGTACGCCTGTGCCAACAAAAATACCATTTGATCCAGAAGGTGAATTTGAATGAGATACGACATTGGAGCGATGGTGCATGTGCGGCAGCGGGATTGGGTGGTTTTGCCCGACTCGAGCCAAGATTTTGTGTTACTGAAACCACTCGGCGGCAGTGATTTGGAAGTGACGGGGATTTATGTGGGTGAGGGCGGGGAAACCCTCTCGAGCGCTCAATTTGGTTTGCCAAACCCCCAGCATTTTTCAGGCTCGAGCAGCGCCCGCTTGCTTTCCGATGCGGCCCGCCTTGCCATTCGTTCGGGGGCGGGACCCTTTCGCTCGTTGGGGCGCTTGGGTTTTGAACCTCGGCCTTACCAACTGGTTCCACTGATGATGGCCCTGCGGCTCGAGCCTGTGCGCCTGCTGATCGCCGATGATGTGGGTATTGGCAAAACCATCGAGGCGGGCATGATTGCCAGAGAGCTGTTGGACCGTGGCGAAGTGGAGCGCTTGGCAGTGGTTTGCCCGCCCCATTTGGCAGAACAGTGGCAGGCCGAATTGAGCCAAAAATTTGGCATCGAGGCCACGCTGGTACTGAGCCACACCCGCCGCAGCCTCGAGCGGCAATGTATGGCGGGGGAATCGCTGTTCGAGCGCTTTAAACATGTGATTGTTTCGATTGATTTTATCAAGGCTCCACGGCAGCGCCAAGATTTTTTGCGCCATGCCCCAGAACTCATTTTGGTGGACGAAGCCCACACCTGCGCCGAAGGCGGCTCACGCAATTCCAAGCGCCAACAGCGTTACCAACTGCTCGAGGAACTATCCCAAAACCCACAGCGCCATGTGGTGCTGATCACCGCCACCCCGCACAGCGGTAAGGCCGAGGCGTTTAGTTCGCTGCTCAAACTGCTCGAGCCTGATTTTGCGAACCTGCCACCCGACCTGAGCGGCACGGAAAACGAAAAAGCCCGCATCCGTTTGGCCCAGCATTTGGTGCAGCGCAAACGGGCCGACATCCGCTCTTACAATCAAGAAGATACCCCCTTCCCAGAGCGGGAAAGTGCCGAGATTGCCTACCAACTGCATCCCGAATATTTGAAACTGTTCGATGAAGTGCTGGACTATGCCCGCGAAAGCATCGAGCGACCCGACCCCACAGGCAAGGTCAGCTTTAAGCAGCGCTTGCAATGGTGGTCGGCCCTGGCTTTGCTGCGCTCGATGGCCTCGAGTCCTGCGGCGGCGCACCGCACCTTGAGCAACCGTGCGGGAATTGCCGAGCAAGATGATGATTTGGGGGATGATTTGGGAGAGAACCCAGCCCAGAACCTAGCCCAAAACCCAGCCCAGAACCCATCCCAGAATCTATCCCAGAATCTAGCCGCGCTCGAGCATTTGGGACGGGAATTGGTACTCGATCCGCTCGAGGATAGTTTTGAAATGGTAGACACCCCGATGGGCGCAGCCACCGACCAAAACACCGAACGCCTGCGGGCCTTTGCAGTGCGGGCCGAAGGGCTGTATGGCAAAAAAGATCACAAGCTCAGCCGCTTGATTTTGGCCCTCGAGGAGTTGCGGCAACACGGACATCAGCCGATTGTGTTTTGCCGCTTTATCGATACTGCGGTGTATGTGGCAAAAGCCTTGCAAGACACATACCAAGGTCGTGTGCAGGTGGAAGCGGTGACGGGGCAACTTAGCCCCGACGAACGCGAGCGCAAAGTGCGCGAACTGAGCCAAGCCGAGGCTCGCGTGTTGGTGGCAACCGATTGTCTTTCGGAAGGCATCAACTTGCAGGGCGGTTTTGATGCGATTGTTCACTACGATTTGCCGTGGAACCCCAACAGGCTCGAGCAGCGGGAAGGGCGGGTAGACCGCTATGGGCAAGCCAAAAGCACCGTGCGGGTAATCACCCTGTATGGTTCAGACAACCGCATTGATGGGATTGTACTGGATGTATTGCTGCGAAAACACCGCGAAATTGCCAAAACCTTGGGCATTTCGGTTCCTGCTCCAGAGGATAGCGAAGATGTGTTCAATGCCATTTTGCAAGGGGTTTTGTTGCGAGAAGGTCAGCAAAATCAGCACAACAAAAATCAAGAATATCTTTTTGACCCCAAATTTCAAGCTGAACGGGAGGCGGGTTTAGAGGCAGACACTCGAGCGGACAACCAAGCCGCCTGGCAAAAAGAGCAATTCTTTTTGAAGTGGCAAAATGCCGCTGATCAAGAACGCCGCTCGAGAAGTCGGTTTGCTCAAAATGCCATTCGCACCGAAGAAGTCGCGCTCGAGCTGGCGGCAGCGAAGGCCGCGCTGGGGGACGTTACCGTCACCCAACGCTTGGTGGAGCAGGGTTTGCGAGCGCACGGGGTGGTACTCACCCCCACCCGCCAAGGCAGCTTGCGGGTGGCCTTGCCCGCCGCCAGCGAAGTGAGTGGCAGTAGCCCCAACAGTAGCTATGGCAACGGGGTGATTCAGGAAATGCTGAGTGGAATTTCTGAAATTGCGTTTGTGGGCAATACAGGTAATACAGGTAATACGGTGTTGCAATCCCAGTATTCGGCGCGGGTCACTTTGCTGGGGCGCAATCACCGTGTGGTGGAGCAGTTGTCCAGCCAGATTTTGGGAGCGGCGCTCGAGGATGAGGCCCACAGCACCGCCAAACGGGTGGGGGCCATGCTCTGCCGTGAAGTGAACAAAGTGACCACTCTGCTGCTGCTGCGCCACCGCTTTCATATCCAGAACCGCAAGACTACACGCGACGGCACTCGAGAATGGCAAACCCTAGCCGAAGAGCTGGACTGGCTGGCCTTTGAGGGGTCGGGGGCCAATCTGGTGTGGCTCGAGCCTGAAGCCACCGCCCGCCTACTGAGCGTGGAACCCAGCAACAATCTGGAAGCGGAGCGCAAACAGGCCCAGCTCGAGCGAAGTATGCAGAACTATCCTGCCCTAGAAACCGCCTTGCTCGAGCGGGCCGAACAGCGTTCCCGCGAACTGCTGGAAGCGCACAAGCGGGTACGCAGCGCCGACAGCCGCAAGGGTGGCACGGTGCAAGCGGTGATCAGCGAAATGACCCCGCCCGCCGCGCCTGATGTACTGGGTTGGTATGTCTTTTTACCCGATTTGGGAGCCAGATAAGCATGAATACAGGCATGAATACAAGCATGAATAATATCAGCGCAAGCACCCTAATCAAAAACCGATTTGAACATATCCAGCTCGAGGGGTTGGGGCTGACCCCCGACTTTATCACCCTGATTTTGGACAGCAAAGACAGCAAAAGCAAACCGCTGCTGAACCCCGAAAGCTACGGTTTGGCCCCCAAAACCCCGCTCGAGGAGGGGATTGGCGACAGTTGGGACAAACTGCGTAAAATTTATCTGCGCTACCGTGAAGAACGCGAAAAAGGTTTGAAATCGGCGCTCGAGGTGTGGCGCTATTGGGTTGCACCCGTACTCAAAGAATTGGGCTTTGTGTCTTTTGAAGCCAAGCCTTACTGGGTGATCGAGGAGCGGGTTTATCCGATTGCATACCGTGCAATGGTGGACGGCACGGTCAATAACATCAGCAGTATTCCCATTCACATGGTCGATTTGGAACAAAGCCTAGATAAAACCGATAGCGTGCAAACCGATGCGGGCAGCAGCTTTCGGGCCAGCCCCCACGGGTTGTTGCAAGAATTTCTCAACCGCTCGAGCCAGCACCTGTTTGGTTTGGTATGCAATGGGCAATACCTGCGCTTGCTGCGCGACAATGCCCACCTGACCCGCTCGAGCTATTTGCAATTCGACCTCGAGGGGATCTTTGATAGCGCGGACAGTGGCGCTTTTCGGGCGCTGTGGTTGTTGTTGCACTCGAGCCGTTTGGTGGCGCAAGGTACGGGTACAGGTACGGGTACGGGTACGGGTACGGGCGAGACAGCCCCTCCGATTTTGGAACAGTGGAGCAAGCAAGCCGCTCAAGAAGGCTCGAGGATGGGGGATTTGCTGCGCGGCGAGGTGCAAAAAGCCATCGAGATTTTGGGCGAAGGTTTACGCAAGCACCCCCAAAACCATGCCCTGCGTGCGGCCCTGCATCAACCAGGTCAAATTCAGGAATATTACCGCGAGTTGCTGCGCCTGATTTACCAATTGATCTTTTGGTTTGTGATCGAAGACCGCGAGCTATTGCACCCCGAGGCCACCGTCTCCCGTGTACGCGAG
This sequence comes from Deinococcales bacterium, assembly GCA_025359705.1. Lineage (GTDB taxonomy): Bacteria > Deinococcota > Deinococci > Deinococcales > Deinococcaceae > JACMOA01. The sequence continues at coordinate 4,489 of JANYFS010000284.1, forward strand.
CGTTACCGCCATTATTCCAGCCGCAGACTGCGGGAAATGGCGCTGAAGATGCAAGGCAGCCCCAACCATTTGGATCTGTGGGAAGGCATGAAGGTGATTTTGTGCGGGATGTACGGCGGCCTCGAGCATTTGGGGGTTCCTGCTTTTGGGAGCCAGCTTTTTGCGGGATTTGCCAAAGGGTTTGCCACAAAATATGCCCAAAAACATATTGAGGAAGGTGTTGGGGAAGAATATAGCGAAGAATACCGCTTAGATTTGGCCCACTGCGCCCTGGATAACCGCAGTTTGTTGAGTGCTTTGCGCTGTTTGGGACGTGTTCAAGAAAAAAATACCTATCAGCGGGTGAATTATGCGGCGCTGGACAGCGAAGAATTGGGCAGCATTTACGAAGGTTTGCTGGAATTGCACCCCAAAATCAACGGGCGCTTCACCCTCGAGACTGCGGCGGGCAACGAGCGCAAAACCACGGGCAGCTATTACACCCCCACTCCGCTGATCGAGTTGCTGCTCGAGAGCGCCCTAGACCCATTGATTAGCCAAGCCGAACACAGCAGCGACCCCGCCCACGCCCTAGCTAGCCTGAAAATTGTAGACCCTGCCTGCGGCAGCGGACACTTTTTGATCGCCGCCGCCCGCCGCTTGGGTCTGGCTTTGGCACGGGCGCAGAGCAGCAGCGTGCAACCCTCTCCGCTCGAGCTACGAAATGCGGTGCGGCAGGTGATTGGGCAATGTATTTATGGGGTGGACATCAACCCAATGGCGGTGGAGCTGTGCAAAGTGGCCCTATGGCTCGAGGGAGTCAGCCCTGGCAAGCCGCTTTCCTTTTTGGATCACCACATCAAATGCGGCAACAGCCTACTGGGAACCCGCCCCGATCTGATGCTGGACAGCAAACAGCATTTTTCGATTCCAGACGAAGCCTACAGCGCCCTCGAGGGGGACGACAAAACCGTAACCAGCCGTTTGAAAAAGCAAAACAAGCTCGAACGCAACAACGCCCCCCTATTCTCGAGCCAATTTATGGATCAAGATTTGGTGAAGTTGAGCAGTGCCGCCAGCCAACTGAGCCAGCAGCTCGAGGAGAGTTTGGAACAAAGCGAGCAAAAGGCCCAAGCCTTTGAGCAAATCTCCAAAAGTGCAGAATGGGAGCGGGAAAAGCTACTGGCAGACGCATGGTGTGCCGCCTTTGTCTGGCACAAAACCGACGGAACCGCACCGCCCGTAACCAGCAGCATTTTGACCGAGATTACCAACAACAGCCCCAGCCTTGCGCGTACCCGCCAAGAAGTGCAACGTTTGGCCCACAGCTACCAGTTTTTTCACTGGCATTTGGAATTTGCCGAAGTAATGCAGGGCCAGCACAAAGGTTTTGACTGCGTATTGGGAAATCCCCCGTGGGAACGAATTAAAATTCAAGAAAAAGAATGGTTTGCCGAAAAAGTCCCTGAAATTGCCCTTGCCAGCAACAAAGCCGAACGCGAGAAAATGATTCAAGCTCTAAAGAAAAATGAGCAAGACTCGAGCATATACACCGAATTCAAGCACGCAATTCGCCAAGCTGAGGGGGAAAGCCATTTGCTACGTACCTCGAGCAAATACCCCCTAACAGGACGCGGGGACATCAATACTTACGCCATTTTTAGCGAATTGAACCGCGATTTACTGGGCGAACAGGGTTATATGGGAATTATTGTACCCAGCGGAATAGCTACCGATGACACCACTAAGTTTTTCTTTCAGGATTTGGTAGATAAGAATGCTTTACGCAGTTTGTACGACTTTGAAAACCGAGATGCTTTATTTCAAGGTGTTCATCGTAGCTTTAAATTTTGCACCCTAACCATCTCGAGGAATCCGCAAACCCAACTCTCGAGCTTTGTATTTTTTGCACACAGCCCCACAGATGTCTACGACTCGAGCAAAAGATTTGCACTTAGTAGCACCGACATTGCCCTACTTAACCCTAATACCCGCACCTGTCCTGTATTTCGCAGCTCGAGGGATGCCGAAATTACCAAGGCCATTTATAGGCGTGTTCCTGTACTGATCAACGAAGTCACAGGCGAAAACCCTTGGGACATTAAGTTTTTAAGAATGTTTGATATGTCTAACGACTCGAGCCTATTTCACAGCGCATCTCAACTCGAGGGGCAAGGTTATACGCTCGAGGGAAACCAATATACCCACGCCAATCAAATTTATCTTCCACTGTACGAAGCCAAACTGATGCACCAATTTGATCACCGCTTTGCTACCTATTTACCCGATGGCAGCACCAGAGATATAACCCCACAAGAAAAGCAAAGCCCCAGCTTTTTGCCCATGCCCCGCTATTGGGTACACCAAACCGAAGTGGAAGCACAACTCGAGAAAAGAAATAAAAATGGTACGCTCGAGTGGGAATGGGATAAGGGTTGGCTGATTTTGATTAGAAAAACAGCTAGAAGTACAGATATTCGCACAGCTATAGTTTCCATATCTCCAAGATATGCAGTTGGAGATAAAGCGCCTTTGCTGTTCCCAAAAGGTTTCACTAAAGAAATCCCCGCCCTACTAGCTTGTTTCAATTCTTTTATTCTCGATTTTGTATCCAGACAAAAAGTTGGTGGGACGGACATTTCAAACCATTTTATTCAGCAATTTCCAGTCCTTGCACCTTCGGATTATAATTCAAACCAACTTGAATTTATTCGCGCTCGAGTGTTGGAACTGAGCTATACCGCTTGGGATTTGCAGGCTTTTGCTTTGGATATGGGCTATTCTGGGCCGCCTTTTGCTTGGGATCAAGAACGGCGCTTTGTTTTGCGTGCAGAACTGGACGCGCTGTATTTTCGGCTGTATGGCATTGCCAAAGATGATGTTGATTATATTATGGAGACGTTTCCAATTGTTAAAAAGCGGGACATCGAAAAATATGGCTGCTTTCGCAGTAAAGAATTGATCCTCGAGCTGTATGATGGGTTGCCCTCGCGCAATGGATTGGCATAATACAACCCTCGAGCTTCGGGGGACTTCGTACAGCATAAAAGCAACATATCATTTCAATCCCGAATCCCGTAACCAAGCCAACAGATCCCCAGGGCGCACTACCAATACCCTCGAGCCATCCATACGTTGCAATTGCCCCAATACCAATAAATCGTTGTCCAAAGTCACCAAAGCATCGGCATCGCTCGAGACGGTCAAACACACCAAATAATCGTCGTTTAGATCTCGAGTGGCTTGAGGTGGGTCGGGTGGGTCGGGCCAGATTTGGGCAGTTTGCTGAAAACTTAAAATCGCTTGCTCGGGATCGCTGGGTTGAAAACGACCTTGCAATTTGGGCTTGCGTAAGGTTTGTAAGAGTTCATCGAAAAGCTGAAGACTGGCAATCACCTCAAACATGGCTTCATCTCGCCATAAACGCAAAGTTTCACCACTGCCCCCGCTGGGGTTTAGAATTCCTGCCACGTAAACGCTGGTGTCGAGTACAACCTTCATTTGGAGCGGGTTTCCCCACGGTTTTCGGCCCGTGTTTCTTGCACGGCTTCTAGGGCCAGTTGGTCGGCATCTTGCTCACTCAAATTCAAATGCGAAAAGGCATTTTGCAGCCGTGACAAAGCATTTAGGCCCAGATAGTCGCGTACTGCCCGTTCGATGATGGTTTGGTCGGGTACACCTTGACGAATCGCCGCAAGGCGGTAGGCCCGAACCACA
>JANYFS010000316.1 GCA_025359705.1 Deinococcales bacterium
TCCAAACACACCACCGACTTAAAAACCGCCCTCGAGGACAGCCAAAACCAGATTTACTTCGATGCCTCAGTTCCCCTCGAGCGACCCAAAATGATTCTTCAGGCGCTGGAGGCGGGCAAACACATCTACGCCGAAAAGCCACTGGCAATGCAGGCTCAGATTGCGCTGGAACTGGCTCTCGCAGCTCAGTCCAAAAACCTCAAACACGGTTTGGTGCAAAATATGCTGTTCCAGGCTGGCCCCCGCAAGCTCGAGCAACTGGTCAAAAGTGGATTTTTTGGACGCATCCTCTCAGCCCGCATCGACTTTGGCTATTGGGTCTTCGAGGGCGACTGGCAAAGCGCTCAGCGCCCCTCATGGAATTACCGCCTCGAGGATGGCGGCGGGGTGGTCACGGATATGTTTCCGCACTGGAACGGCCTGCTCGAGATGCTGTTTGGACGGGTGCAGGCGGTCAGCACGCTGGCCCAGACCCACATTCCGCAGCGCTTCGACGAACACCAGCAGCCTTACACCGCCACCGCCGACGACACTTCGTACAGCCTGCTGGAACTCGAGGGCGGAATTGTGGTGCAAATCAGCGCATCCTGGGCCGCTCGAGTCTACCGCGATGACGTGCTGAACATCCAAATTGACGGCACGCACGGCAGCGCTGTGGCAGGTTATCAAAGTTGCAAAGTGCAGCACCGCGTGAATACCCCCCGCTCGAGCGCCGTTTTCAGCAGCAGCCCACCGCAAGACAGTTGGCAGGATTTGCCCGCCCTCCTCGAGAACCCTGACCCGTTTAAAAGCCAGTGGGAACACTTTGTGCGTGCCGTTGTCACGGGTACGCCCTTTCCGTGGGACTTCTTCGCTGCCGCTCGCGGAATGCAGCTTGCCGAAAATGCTTTGCAATCCAGCCTCGAGCGCCGTTGGATTACCACCAACTTAGAGCATGACTCTTCAAAAAATAGTCCACCAAGGAGCAGCAAAACATGACTGAACCCCTAAAACTTCCCAATGCATCAGGTTCCCTCGAGCCATACACCGTTGGGCCACCAGGTGTTTTTGAGAAACCCACTCGAGCCTTCACCCGCCGCAAACTTTTTGCCGCCGCCCATGTGGTCGCAGACCCGCGCTTCACCCCCGACCCGCACAAACCGCCCCATCTGGATTGGCAAGCTACGTTGGAGTACCGCCATCATTTGTGGTCGCACGGCTTTGCCATTGCCGAAGCGATGGACACCGCCCAGCGCGGTATGGGCTTGGATTGGGCCACCGCTCAAACCTTAATCACCCATAGCGCAAAAGAGGCTCGAGCCTGTGGGGGCGGCCTTTCGGCGGGTGCGGGAACCGACCAATTGCCCCCACTCAGTCAAGGATTACCCACCCTCGAGCAGATTGAGGCCGCTTACCTCGAGCAGTGCGAGTTTATCGAGGCGGCAGGGGGTCAGGTGATTTTGATGGCCTCGAGACATTTGGCGGCGGTGGCCCGCAATGCTGGCGATTATGAACACCTCTATGACCGTGTATTGTCGCAAATCCAGCAACCCTTAATTTTACACTGGCTGGGCGAAATGTTCGACCCCGAGCTGGCAGGCTACTGGGGTTCGCGCAACTTAGACGAAGCCGCCCGCACCGTACACGGCCTGATTGCCACCCACTCGAGCAAAGTGGACGGCATTAAAATCTCTTTGCTGGACGCGCAGCGCGAAATTGATTTCCGCCGTGGCCTACCCGCAGGGGTGCGGATGTACACCGGCGACGACTTCAACTATGCCGAACTGATTCAGGGCGATGAGCTAGGCCACAGCGACGGGCTTTTGGGCATTTTCGATGCGATTGCCCCCGCCGCCTCGAGTGCTTTTTGCGCCCTCGAGCGAGACGATTGGGAAACCTACAATGCGCTGCTGGCCCCCACGGTTGCACTCTCGAGGCATATTTTTGAAAGCCCTACCTACAACTATAAAACGGGCGTGGTCTTTTTGGCTTATCTGAACGGCTTTCAGGCGCACTTTCATATGATTGGCGGCATGGAAAACGCCCGCTCGAGCCTACACTTAACCGAACTGTTCAAACTGGCAGACCGTGCAGGACTGCTGCGCGACCCCGACCTTGCCAGCCGAAGAATGAGTCACCGGCTCAGTTTGGCAGGAATCCTGTGAGGTTACGATGACAGAATTTTCCCGTTTAAGCCTCAATCAAAAAACCGTCAACCGCTGGTCAATGCCAGAGGCACTCGAGGGCTGCGCCCGCGCTCAGATTCCCTTTATCGGACTATGGCGCGACAAAGTTGCCGAAATCGGGGTAGCTGCCACGGTAAAACGCCTGCACGAACTCGAGCTGAAGGTCTCCAGCCTGTGTCGGGGTGGCTTTTTCCCTGCCCGCACTCGAGCGGAATTTGAAACCCACCTCGAAGACAACCGCCGCGCCATCGAAGAAGCCGCCCAACTGGAAACCGAGGTACTGGTTTTGGTGTGCGGAGCCGCCCCAGACCGCGATATTGTGGGCGCTCGAGCCATGATTGCCGAGGCCATTGGGATTCTGGCCCCATTTGCCCAACAGAACGGGGTTAAGCTGGGCATCGAACCGCTGCATCCCATTTCCGCCGCAGACCGCAGCGCCATTGTCACCCTCGAGCAAGCCAATGACCTTGCCGAACAATTCCCGCTCGAGCAGGTGGGGGTGGTCATCGACGTTTTTCATGTCTGGTGGGACCCCAAAGTGGAACAGCAAATCGCTCGAGCGGGGCCGCGAATTCTGGGTTTTCATGTGGACGATTGGTTGGTTCCGCTGCCCGACCCGCTGTTGGGGCGCGGTATGATGGGGGATGGCGTGATCGAACTGCGCCGCCTGCGCCGTGCAGTGGACGCGGCGGGCTACACTGGCCCCATCGAGGTGGAAATTTTTAATCAGGCCATCTGGGATGAACCAGGGGATACGGTACTCGAGCGAATGAAAAAACGGTATCTGGAACATGTTCTCGAGCCTGTTCTCGAGCCTGTTTTGGAACCCATTTTCGAGCCTATCCATGAGCCAAAACAAAAAACACAGGAAGCACTGTGACTTCCCCTCGAGCGCAACTCCTCGGCGCATTCGAGGCCGCCGTAAAAACCGCACGCCCCGACCAAGCGGTAAAGGAAGCAGTGCGTTTGATTTCACCGCCTAAAGGCCGAACCGTGGTGGTGGGTGGGGGCAAAGCCGCTGCAAGCATGGCAAAAGCCCTCGAGGATGCTTGGGCCGAGGTTTGGGCCAGAGAACTTTCGGGCGTGGTGGTCACGCGCTACGGTCACGCGGTGGTTCAACCCCAGAAAATAGAACTGTTCGAGGCCAGCCATCCCGTGCCAGACGCAGCCAGCCAACATGCCGCAACCCGAATCCTCGAGGCCGTAACCGGTTTAACCCCCGATGATTTGGTGATTGTGCTGATTTCGGGCGGTGGTTCGGCCCTGATGGTGGCTCCCAACGGGGTTACGCTCGAGGAAAAACTTCGCATCAACCAGCAACTCTTAAATTCGGGCGCAGACATCAGCGAAATCAACACCGTTCGCAAACACCTCTCCAAACTCAAAGGCGGACACCTGGCTCTGGCTGCGGCCCCCTCGAGAGTGGTTTCCCTCATCGTTTCGGACGTAGTGGGCGACGACCTCTCCACCATCGCCAGCGGCCCCACCGTCCCCGACCCCAGCACCGTTGGGGACGCGCTCGAGGTGTTAATCAAATACGGCATAGACTCGAGCGCAGCCTTCAAGCATTTCCGTAACCGCCCGCTGGAGACTCCCAAAGTAGGCCACCCTGCCTTCGCTCGAGTGGAAAACCACCTGATCGTGACCAATGCCACCGCGCTCGAGGCCGCTTGCAACACGCTTCAGGGGCATTTTATCGACGCTCGAGTCTGGTCGGATTGTGTCACAGGCGAGGCCAGAGAAGCCGCCAAAACCCATGCGGAACACGCCAAAACCCTCGAGCGCGGAGCAGCCTTTCTCTCGGGCGGTGAAACCACCGTCACCGTTCGCGGAAACGGCAGAGGGGGGCGCAACTGTGAATTTTTGCTGGCTTTGGCCCTCGAGCTGAAGAGCAAACCCGACCTATACGCTATTGCCTGCGACACCGACGGCATCGACGGCGTGACCGAAGCAGCGGGTGCGTTACTGTTCCCAGATACCCTCAAGCGGGCCGCAAAGTTGGGTTTGGACGCACAGGCCATGCTCGAGAACAACGATGCGTATTCGTTTTTTGCGGCTCTGGGAGATTTGGTGGTGGTTGGCCCCACGGGAACCAATGTCAATGATTTTCGGGCAGTGTTGCGGGTGATGTAAGTACCTCCCGCATGAATTTTAGAGACAAACGCTTCCAAGGGTGTTTAATGCAATTAACAATGCTGCTCGGAGTTCGTCAACTGAATTGTAATACCGACGAGGCATTAAAAAACCTTTTATTTTTCGCCAAATATTTTCAATATAATTCAGTTCAGGGCAATAGGCGGGAATAAATCGTAAAAATACATTTGATTTTTCCCAAGTCGCAGCTTTTTCACGAATAATTATGGCCCTATGGAAAGATGCATTGTCCAGCACGATTGTCATCAATTGATTCACTTTTTGACGTGTTAAAATCAATGCTTCAAGAAATTTTAGTACTTGCACACTATTGCAATTCCCTTCAAGTTCACGGTAAAATAATTTAGCCTCATTACCGAAAATAACCCAAGCACCGATAAGATTAAGGCCACCTTTCGATGGAAAGCGACTTTTAACTCGAAGAGGTTTCCCTTTTAATGCCCAAGTATAGCAGAGTCCTAGCATTAAAGTAAATCCACTTTGATCCAAGTAAGCAAGATTTAAACGCTCCTCCAGTGCCCCCTTTTTAGCGTATCTATGTCCGCTTTGTTTTGCTTAACTATTTCTGGATCGGGTATTTTTTCAGAAATATATCGACTTCGTTGCCAAGTATATCCAAGCGAAATAAGGTTTAAGCGTATCGCTTCTCGTGCTATCGAAATTTTAAATTGATCTTGTATCGCTACTGCAAGTTGTGTGCAATCCCAAGCCCGATCTTCGCTAATTTTTTCTTTCAAAAAAATAATAATTTCAGGTGTAAATTTAGTGGGCATACCCGTAGCGTTTCCGTCCACTAATCCTTCAAATTTAGATTGCTCCCAACGGTTAAAATCATTATGTATACTTGCCTGATTGCGTTTAAAATGCTTGGCCAGTATTGGAACGGAAAAACCTTGGTTGCTTAGGCGAATAATACTAGCCCGCAGCCGAACTTTTTTGTCGATTCCTTGAAAATGTTCAAGAGTATAGAGTTGCTCATTTTCTTCGGATGTGAGTTGGATGAAACGAGGCGCGCCCATCTCTAAAGTATACATGGGAAGTACTTAGTTTCCATCTTGGATCAAGGGGAATCGGTGGGATTGATTCCGCTTGATTATGTTGCTCTCGCCGAGGCAATCTGCGAACAAGGCAAGCTGAATATTGCAGCTCAGCCAGATTTGGCGAAACACGCGCTACTTTTGCTTAAACGGGCGATTGCTTTGGATTGTCTTGCACAAGAGGCTCGAGCGGGTGAAGGGGCCTACCATTTAGCAGGGTGGTTAGTGGCTGCTCTGGAAGAAGGCGAAGAGTCCCTTGTGGCTCAGTGCGAAATCTACCAGCAGGGTTATGAAATCTATTCAAATCCAGAGTTGCTTTTTTTGCTTTGTGGGATTTTACCCGCGCAAGAGAGCATCGCCTTTTTTGAACGGGAACTAAAACCTTGGGAACAGGCTGAACTGAGTTTAG
>JANYFS010000319.1 GCA_025359705.1 Deinococcales bacterium
CAGCGACAGCGGCAACAACAGGAGCGAACACGCCTTGAGCCTTCAGCAAGCGGCGAGCAGTTTGGGTAGGCTGAGCGCCCGCCAATAGCCAATAACGAGCGCGTTCCACATCGACCTTCAAGAAGGTAGCGGTGGTTTTGCGAGGGTCGTAGTGACCCAAAGACTCGATATAGCCACCGTCACGCGGGCGACGCACATCTGCAACCACGATGCGGTAGTGAGGGTTATGTTTTGATCCGAAACGAGACAAGCGAATTTTAACCATGAGCGATTCCTTTGGAACAGGTCTTTTGTCTATCCCAGTGGGAAAACTCCAGAACCTTGGGGATGAGGGTTGGGCTATTTTTTGCAATTTTCGCGTTCGATCAGCAGCCAGCCCAAACGCGACACAAAGGGTAGTGTATCAAAACACCCGCGTTGAAGCAAGCTCGAGAGAATGAATTCCGCCTATCCAAGTGTTTTTGAGTTAGAAAGTTGCTAGAATGCGTCGAACGAATCTCTCGCAAATACCAAATCAAGCTGCGGGATGAAAAAAACCCTCCCAAACCTCCATACGAAATGTCCGTTAGAGATACCTCGAGTGAAGTGGGATAAAGATAAGGTGATTAAATGAATTCCGTGTTTCTTATTCTGGTTGGTGCGGTGATCGGTTGGGTGTTGGAATGGCTCTACGACATCTTTTTATGGCGCAATAAGCAAAAGAGTGGAATTGGTTATGGCAATTCCGACCTCGAGATTAAGTTGGCTTCTTCCGAAGCAGGCGCTAAAAAACTCAATCAAGAATTGGAAACCCTCAAGGGCAAGCTGAAAGGGGCCGAGAAAGGCACCGACAAAGACAACGAAGCCTTTAAAGCCGCCCAAAAAGAACTCGAGCAGCTTAAAGGCAAGCTTGGCGCAGCTTTGGGCGAACTCAGCCAACTGAAAGCCAAGCAAGACGACTCGAGCGGAGCGATGGAAAAATTGGGCCAAGCCCAAAACCAACTGAAGCTGTTGGGCGTTCGAGTTGCTGAATTGGATACGCTTTCGCAACGTTTCCAAGAATCCGAAGCGGAAGTCAATCGCTTGAAAATGCAAGCCCAAGGCAAGGTGGATGCCAGCGTACACCAAGCCGTACAAAACGAATTGCAAATGCTGCAAGCCAAAACCGCCGACTTTAACGATCTAAATAACCGCTTCGAGGCCAACCAAAAAGACCTCGAGAGCTTTAAAGCCCAGTTGCACCAAATGGTTGACCCCGAGCAATTTGCCGATGTCAACCAGCAGCTCAAGGCCGCCCAAGTCGAACTCGAGCGCCGTTCACAAATGACCTCGGAGGGGGGCAGCGCTGGCACGGGTGCAATTTCGGCGGAACTCGAGGAAGAAATCCAACACCTGAAGGGCCAATTGGCCCAAATGGTGGAAAGTGACCATCACCAAAATGTAGTTGATCAATTGCACGGCGAACTCGAGGGCTTGAAAACCGAGTTGAGCAACCGCGTTGATCCCAGCCATCATCAAAATCTGTTGGGCGAACTTGAACACTTGAAAGCCGAGCTGAGCAACCGCATTCATCCCAACGAGCATCAGGCCCTGATTGGACAGCTCGAGAGCTTGAAAACCAGCAGCCAAGGCATGGTGGAACCCCAAAAACTGAGTGAGTTGCAAGCGCAATGGCACAGCACCCAAAGCCAGCTCGAGGGGCAAATTCACGATTTGCGCTCCCAGCTCGAGACTGCCAGCGAACAAGCCCAACTGGACGACTCCAAACGCGACCAGCACTATTCCGATCTGCAACACAAACTGAACAACCAAGCCAAAACCTTGGCAGCTCTACAAAGCGATTTGCAACAGCGCGATACTGAGTTGCAACAGGCCAAAGGCCGCTTGGGTCAGCTCTCCGACCTCGAGCATGAAGTGGTGACGTTGCGCGGCGAAGCCGGTGGAGCTTCACATTTGCAAGCTCAATTGGGCATTGCCGAGCAAGAAATCGAAGGTTTACGTAGTCAACTGGGGCGGATGGTGACCCCTGATCTGCATGATCAGGTGCATCAAGAACTGTTGGGGGTTAAAAATCAGCTCGAGGTTCATCTGCAAAGCAGCCAAAGCAGTGCGGGTGAGCAGGCCCAACAGATTGTTGATTTGCGAAATCAGCTCGAGCAACGGGTTCCCAAAAGCGAATTCGAGGCGCTCGAGGCCAAGTTCTCCAGTTTGGCAGCCAGCACGGTAGCACGTCAGCAATTCGAGCATGTGAGTGGTGAGGCCGAAGGTTTGCGTCACGAACTGGCCCAGTTTAAGAGCGAAGTGGCCTTGCTGCGCCCACAAAATGCCTTGCTTCCCTCGCTCGAGGCAGAACTAACCGAGGCCCGCAGCCGTTTGAATGAAATGGACGGCTTGCGCCTGAAGGTGATGGACGCGGACAACCGTCTACAAAATTTCCAAAGCCAGCTCGAGCAGAGTGTCCCCAGAAGCGACTTTGAAAGTTTGCAGGCCCGCGTGCAAGGTATGGTGGAGCGTTCCAGCTTGGAATCCCAGCAACACCAAACCGAAGAACTGCGCCAAGTGGTACAAAACCTGAAACATCAGCTCGAGACCCTATCCAGCCTCGAGCAAGAAGTGCTGGGCCTGCGGGCCGAGAACAGCCAAGCCATCAGCGCCCAAGCCCAGCTCAGTGTGGCGGAGCAAGAACTGGAAAGTCTGCGGGAGCAGCTCGAGGGGGAGCGCAAGGCCACCGTGCCTTTGGCTTCGCACCAGTTGCTCGAAAACAACCTCGAGACCCTACGGGCCGACTTTAACACGTTGCTCGAGGAAAGCGCTCATTTGCGGGTACATAGTGGGCAATTGGCGGAACTGCAAAATCAGGCTGCCCACACTATGGCTCAGAGCCAAGCCGAACTCGAGGGTTTGCGCCTTCAGTTGAGCCAGTACACCAGCGTGCAAGCCCAGCTTCAAAACGCCCAACACGAATTGGATACCTTGCGGAGCAAAGTTGCCGAAGATACCGAGTTGCGCCGCAAGTTGGATGCTTCCGAAGATGAAATGAGCATCATGAAAGCGCAAATGGCGAACATGGTGGGCGGCAAAGAAGTGGAAGATCTACGTGAAGAACTCGAGCAATTGCGGGTTCAATCCAAAAATGCCTCGGGCCAAACCGCCCACCTGCTCAGCTATATCGAGCGCCTGAACGCCGCCGAAACCGAAATCAGCATCCTCAAAGACCGCTTGGCAGGCAAAGCGGCTGCCACCTCTGCCGATATGGATACGGGGGCGATGGGCGGGGCGCTCGATGATTTGTTTGGTGGATTTATGGACGGCGATAAAAAATGAACAGCAGTTCTGAGCGCTCCTACCCTTATCACCCTATCAAAATTGTGGGGGCGGTGCTATTGGGTCTTGCTGCTGGCATTGCGGGATTTACAGCATCAAAAAGCCTAACACCGACCAGCACTACAACACCGACCAGCACTACAACACCGACCAGCACTACAACACCGACCAGCACTACAACGCCGACCAGCACTACAACGCCGACCAGCACTACAACACCAACCA
>JANYFS010000337.1 GCA_025359705.1 Deinococcales bacterium
CCCCTGCCGGTGGCAGTTATGTCAAGGCGACTGCCCTGATGCTTGACCGTTCCCTCGAGCGCGTCCACCTCGATCCATTCGGCTCCAGGAATCTGGACTTTGCCACGATGCAACTGGATATTTCCTTCGAGCTGACCCGCCTTCAAGTGGTACTCCCCCTCGAGAGTTCCCGCAAGGATGCCTGTCCACCAGTGCCGTGCCAAACGCGCATCGCCCTTAAATTTGGCTTGAATTTGCGGGTTACTCAGATCTTGGTCTAACATGTAGTTCAGATCAATTTTGGCTTGACCGTCGGGGGTTTTTAGCTCGAGCGCAGCCTTTCCCGCTTTGCCATCGCCCACCAAAGCATTCAGCGAAACCGTACCATTGGGCAATTCAAAGGGATTCCCCGAAATCTTGGCCTGTACATTTTGTACCTCGAGCTGTTCTGGAGTGATTTTCCAAGCACTTTTTGCCCCGCTGGTATCGCGTTTAAATTGCGTAGGATTGACCTCGAGCTTGGCCCCACGCAGCCTGACCGAAAAGCGAAATTCTTGGTGCAGCAACGCGGGAACGCTATAACTCAACTCGAGCCGATCAGCGGTTCCCGAAATCCCTGCGGTTTTAAAGCGCACCCCCTCGAGCCTAGGGTTCCACAAAAACCCGTCGATGCGCTCTGCACTCAGTTCTACATTGGGAATGTTCAGATTGCTGAGGATAAAGCGGGTTCCAACGGGGCTAACCATCAAGATCAAAAAAAGAACCAATCCCACCAAAAATCCCCATAGCAAGACCCTCCGCCGTAGTTTGGTACGGCGGGGTTGGGGAAGGACTGAGGGTAGGCTTTTACTCATAGTGAGGTATAGGCGTGAGATGCTTACGCACTCCGCAGGATACGGGTCATTTTAAGGCTTTTGGCGTGAGAAAAGGTGCTAGAACAGCCCAGAATAGCCCAGAACAATCAAGAGTATGAATGTCTTAACGGATTGCTAAGATGGGAGCCATGATGCAAACACTGCTGCGAATGAGTTGCTTGGTTTCGGGAGAGGTGCAAGGAGTGGGGTATCGCCGCTATATTCAACGGCTGGGATTGGATTTGGGGTTGGTGGGATACGCCGAAAATTTGAGCGATGGACGGGTGGAAGTGATCGCCGAAGGTGAAAAAATAGACCTCGAGCGCCTATTGCACCGAGTCAAAAAAGGCCCGCCGCACGCGGTGGTGGAGGCGGTGGAGGTGCAATGGAGCGATGCCACAGGACTCGAGGGGTTTTATAGTTATTAAGGAGTGTAAGAGTGTAAGAAAAAGATTTATCGACTCGAGTCTTTATGCTGTATTGACCCTGAAGCAGCACCTTATAAGATGTGGCTTGGCTTGGTCGCTTTACGAATAACGACCAACAAATAACTTAAAACAAACAGCTCACTTCAAAGTCATTCGGCAACTTCCCAAGGTATCACCCATTTTACTACGCTCGAGGGGATGTAAGGTATCCAGTGCGCCTGTGGTCAGGGTTCCTAGATAGACATTGCTGGCGTTGCGCTTAAGGTTGCTGAAGCTGCAAAAAAAGGTTTTGCCCAGACTTTGTAGCGCCATAGGTACAGGCAAAACCAGCAAGGCCGACCCCGCATTGTCTGCATACAAATCCCCACCCAAACTGCGGGAATCGCTGTAGGCGCTCGAGCCGTCCAGCGGCGCGGTGGCTTTGCTTTTCAAACGAATGTCGCCGTAAGATTCAAAGCGTGCAGGAATCGAGAGGGCCACTTCCATTTTCCAAAATTGCCCTTCGCTGAACACATCCTGGGCCGACAACCGCGAACCCAACTGCCCCAAACTGGGCATACAGGCGCTGAGCAAGCTCGCAGACACGCACAAAACCACAAGTTTAAATTTCATGCCTCGAGTGTAACAGATCGCTTGGTTTTGGGCTGTGGATTTTTTGGTGGGGCGTGAGGGCGGGAAAAGAAAGTACGCTCGAGGAAAAGTCTCGAGCGCACTTTCTTTCAGACGAAAAACGAATCACTAAACAAAAAACGCTTTAAATCCCCGCCACCTCGAGCTGCAATTCTTCTTTGACTTCTGCCACTTTATCAGGATTGGAGATGACTGCGATGGCAAAATCGCTGCTGCTGAGATAGGTCTGGGCCACACGGCGCAGATCCTCCAGAGTCAGAGCCACCAAATGCTGGCGGAATGCCTCTTGGCGCTCTGCGGTGTAGCCACCCAGATCTCCAAAAAACCTCGAGCGGCCCAGGGTGTCGGGCGAGGTGAGCGGGTCGAGGCTGCCGCCCGATTGGATCAGGGCTTCTTTGGTTTCGCGCAAACCTACTTCGTCGCTTAGCACATGCTCGAGCGCTCCCTCGAAGACCTCGAAGGTGCGGCGGATGTGCGGGTCGCGGTACGAGGCAAAGGAGAACAGGCCATTTTGTGGGTCGTAGCTGGCGAAACCGCCGTATGCGCCGCCTTTTTCCCGCAGCTCGCGCAGGGTATAGCTCGAAGTGAGCAGGCTGGCGAGGGCCAGCAGTGCGGGTGCATCGGGGTGGCTGTAGGCCACGGTTTTGATCACTTTGGCGTTGTAGGCCACCGGTACATCGGTAGTGCGGGCTTGGGGTTGGTGAGGTTGTAGGCTGGTGGTGGAACTGGCAAGCGCTTTTTCACCCTCGAGCAAGGAAAAAAGTGGCTCGAGACCATTGGTGCTGATTAATTGATCCAAGGTACTTTGCTCGGCGGTGACGCAAATAGCGGCTGTTCCACTGTTCAAAACCGAAGTCAGCTCAGCCAATTGGCTGCATAATCCCTCGAGCGCCGCCGCATCACTTTCGGTCAGCACCTTCAGGCGGGCCAACAGCGACAGGCCGCTCATCCGCTCGCGCAGCGCCGAGGCGGGGCTAAGCTGGGCGCTTGCCAAACTGCGAGCGTAGCCGTGACCATTTTGCACCACACCCGCTTGCAAACCACTGCGCTGCTGGCGCAACAACTGAAGCAATCGCTCGGCTTGAAAGTTGGGCTGGCCCAAGAAATCGTGCATCAGGGCAATCAATTCCCCGACATTGCGGGTTAGAGCTTTGCCACTCAGCGAAAAGTGCTGCACATTGCCATTAAGCTGATCAGGCGTACTGGCAACCGCAACTCCTGCCGCCACACCGCCGGTATACGCCTCGAGCCGTTGTGAAATCTCGAGGTAACTTTGGCCCGCCGCCCCCGATTTGGTTAGGGCAAAGGTATAGACCGCCAGTAAGTCTTTTTGGGCCTCAGATAAAGCTGAAAAGTCGAGCTGTACATCCAAATAAACCAAGCCATTGGTCGGCTGCGGACACAAACCCACGGTCAAACCAGTGCGCTCGAGCCGCTGGTATTGCACCACTGGCACGGTAGTGCGAATATCCGAAACCTCGAGGGTGGGTAGCATATCCACATTGTCATCGTCGTCTTGCATCTTCAGCAGTTGCAGCGCG
>JANYFS010000338.1 GCA_025359705.1 Deinococcales bacterium
ATTCTGGGCTTTTTTCAGATTCAGACGGCTGCTCTCGAGGGCCAATTTCACATCGGAGAGCTGGTTTTGCAAGGCGCTGTTATCCAGTTGCATCACCACTTGGCCCGCCGTCACGCGGTCTCCCTCGGCGACCAGAATCTGCTGCACCTGCCCCGAAGCCTTGGATGTGACCCCCGATTTACGGCGTGGCTCGAGGGTGACGCTGACATTGCGCCCACTGGCGAGCAGACCATATTGCGGCAATGTGGCTTTGACTTTAATTTGGCGCGGCTTTACATCGCTGGCGGGGGTTTCGACGATTTTGGTTTTGCTATCATCTTTGGGCGCACAGGCCGCCAATGCCAAGCTGATCAGCAGAAAACCCGCCCCTTTTAAAATTCGAGAAGGGTTATAGGGCATTAGCGTCCTGCGCTCGAGCCATTTAGAAAGCTATAGTACGAAGTTAAATAACTATTGCGGGCCTGCACTAAAGACAATTCGGTTTGCACGGTACTCAGTTCGGTTTGGGTCAATTGCACTTGGCTAATTAGGCCGCCCTTGAAGCGTTTTTGATCGTTGTCCAATTTATCGTTGGCATTTTCGAGGGCTTTGCTCGCCACTGCCAAGCCTTTATAGGCCGAAACTACACTGTTATAGGAACTGCGAACTGCAATGCGTTCATTGTCTTGTAGGTCGGAAAGATTTTGAGTAGTATCACCCAATTGCTTATCGGTGGCATCAATTTGACTTTGGGCGGTATAGCTAGGATCTTGTACCGAACGTTGCAACTTCAGCGACTCCAAACCTTGGCGGGTTTGCAACAGATTGCTCGAGCGGTTCAAAATGGTCTCGATCATTTTTTCATCGGGCAGTTCGGGTAAGTCGGAAGGCGAGGTCAATTTACCATCAAACTCTCCTACTGCATTTTTCAGCGACTTGATGGCAAGCTCGAGGCCATCTTGGGCCGAATTTGCATTCTTTTTAGCATCCTCGAGCGCCCGTTGCGAATCCCGCAGATCCAGCGCGGTTCCACTGCCATTTTTCTGACGAATATCCGAAATCTTCAGGCTAAGGGTACTCAGCTCGAGCGACTTTTGGGCCAACTGCACTTGCTTTTGCGCTCCCAATGCTTGGGTAAAGCTGCTGGTGATGCTGCTGGCAGCGGCCCGCTGTGCTGCCGCTAACTTGTTCTGGGCCAACTCGAGGCGTTGGCGGGCTTGCAGCTCGCTGGGCTTGGTGATCAGGGGGTCGGACAATTGACGATCCAAATTGGCCTTGGCATCGTTCAGCTCGGCCTTGGCAAGTTTGACATTGCCTTGGTTATCCACCTTGGCAAGCGCTTCGGGCATGGTCAGGGCAAAGGCCGAAGAAAAAGAGGCGGAAACGGCGATCAAGACGGTTAAGGACAGGAGTTTTTTCAACATGGTTTACCTCTTTTGTTGGAGAGCGGAAGGGTGAGATGGCGGGAAAAGATTTGAGGGTAAGAGGGTAAGAAAGTAAGGAAAAGATCTTTAATCTTTCAATCTTTTAATCTTTTATATAGGGATGCAGTATGCTGCGCCCAACTCGAGCAATCCTAATAAAGACTACCCTCGAGTTACATAATCTATTTCCAAAACGAATAACGAAAAACGAAAAACGAATACCTAAAATTCCCGCACGGCTAAGCCATAACTGCGGTAAAAATCCAAAACTTTGGACAATCGCTCGAGCTGGGCGGTCATCAGGGCGGTTTCGGCTCCGCTGACTTCTGTAACGACCTGTAAAGGAACCAAGGGGCTAACCAGGCCGAGCTTTTGGCGCTCGAGGGAGTCGGAGAGTTTTTTACGAGATAGCTCGAGGGCAGATTTTTTCAGAGCTAGGGCGCGTTCGGCTTGGTCTAGGCGCACCTGCAAGGTGTCGCGGTTGAGTTTGGCGTTGGTGTGGGCCGCCTCGAGGGTCAGTTCTGCCGAGCGGATTTGCTCGTTTGCCGAAAAAAGTGCTTCGTTGACCGAAGGAGTATAGGAAAATGAGCCGCCCAATTGAAAACTTTGCACCGCTGTCACCCCTGCCACACCCTGCTTGGGATCGGAGTAGCCAAAGGTCAGTTTGGGCTGCAAAGTACGGGTCTCGAGCGAGGCCGAAATGCTGGTGTTATCGGTGGTGTTGTAGCTGTAACTGGCACTGAGGCTGGGCAAAACTGCACGCTGGGCGCTGCCCAAGGTGAGTTGGGCGTTGGCAAGCGAGATTTCGGCGTTTTCTTCTTCGGCGGTTTTACCCGTAGGGATCGGCAAATCGGGCAATGCCTCGAGGGTTGCGCTTCCCACCAAGTTTTTGAGGCCCGCTTGGGCCAGTTGCAGGTTTTCTTGGGCGCTGCGAAGGCGTTCTTGTGCCTCGAGGAAACTTTGTTCGGCGCTTTTCACATCGTTTTCGGTGTTGGCTTCTTTGGAGCGCTGGGTTTTTGCCACCTCAAATAGCTTTTGGGCCAGCTCGAGGCCGGCTTTGTTGGATTCCACCGCCTGCACCGACAGTTGCACTTGATAAAAACTGAGCAGCGCCTGAGCCTGCACATTGGCCCGAGTGATTCTCAGGCCGTTTCCTGCCTGTCGCACCACGGTTTGCGCTCGAGTGAGGGCATCGGCAAGATCACCATATGGAATCGGGCGAAAACTCAGCGAAATCGAGGCGCTTTTGTTGTCGTTCCACAGGGTGTTATCGGTGGCAGTGATTTTGACTTGGTTGCTGCCATAACCTCCTTGCACACTGGCCTCAAAACCGCCCCGCGTGGCAGTGACTTGGCCTTGGGCCGCATTCAAACCCGCTCTAGCGCTGCGTAGGGTGGGGGTATCCTCGAGCTTGAGTAAAAACTGCTCGAGGCTTTCCGCGCTTGCACTTTGGGCTGCCAAACCGAGCAGCAATGCGCCCAATACCCAAAGTCTACGTTTCATGATCCACCGTTTGATTCACTGTTTCTCCTTTCAAATTCGCCAAATCTGCCAAATTTGCTAAATCTTCGGGCAACAATCTAGCTTGCTGCATGTGTTTTTCCATACGTGCATGGCGTTCCATCAGTTCCTCGAGCGCGGGAAGCGGCATCGGTGTCACCTCGCCCCGCTCGAGCCGCGCCTCGAGTGCGTGCAGCATTTTCAGATCGGCCTGCAAATGATCGCGCACATTGTCGAAAATACAGCCCATATGCTCGGGAACATTTGCGGGAATGTGCAAATCCATCTGATCCATTGCCAGCAAACCCCGTTCAAACTTCTGGCATTGCTGTGCTACCAACTTCTCAAGCCGATCTCGGGGCAAACTTGCCATAAAATTCACCGCCACATACAGCGGGCTGGGCGAGGGTTGCGGGGACATCTGCCAAATTTCCTCGAGCAGTTGGTAAAAAGCGGCTTTTCCTGCCTCGGTGATGGCGTAGACCTCTCGAGCGCGTTTGCCCTCCCACTCGGTGCGGGCCACCTCCACTAGCCTTTCTTCCTTCATTTTTTTGAGGGCGTGGTAGGTCGAACCAGGCAAAACAGCCGCCCAATGCTCGCTACCGGTGAAATGACGCGCCAGCCACACGGCGAGCGCCCCTTTGCCCGCATCGAGCACCAGCGTCGCCGCCGCCAGCTCCTTCCGCCCCGTCCGCAGCACGTTGGTCGCGCCGATATT
>JANYFS010000460.1 GCA_025359705.1 Deinococcales bacterium
GTGGAAACTGAATTGGTGATTCGGGAAAGTAGTGTTAAGTAACTCCCATGTCAGATTTAGAGTTTTTCTAAATCTGACAGCGACCAAGGGGAGTAGGGAAGCGGCCCAGCCCGAGAGGCGGAGCCAGACCGAGAGGTGCTATCTTGGCTCCAAGACGTGCTGTAGTGGGGCCAAGACAAAGAAGTTCCTATCAGCGTCGTGGAAGATTTCGAGCCTTGCGAGAATATCTGAAACATAGCTGGGAGGAACTTAGAAAGGAGTTATAAAAAGAAGTGGGTCTGGCGGTGTTGGCCTGGTTTCCAAGCGTGATCCCAAAAGTGTTTCGTCAAGTGTTTCGTAAAAAGTCCAAAGTACCAGAGGTATGATTAAGGTGTAATTGAGGTTTAATTAAGGCTTGGGCGAATGTACAGCGCTCGAGCCATTTTTTGCTTTCCTACACATTAAAAAAGGTTTTAAATTCGACTTATTATGGTTCACTCTTTATTTTTACAAGAAAACATGAAAGAAACCCCTAGGGATGGTAAGGTTTTTTTAGAAAGATACGCTCGAGGCCGTTCAAATCAACATTTTAGCCAACATTTTAGCCAACATTTTAGCCAACATTTTATCAAAAATATCGAGTGCGCCAGCCTATGATCAAACACAAAAGTGTCCCATATCACTCTTGACAGATCGAAGTAGAGTCGCTAGGCTCATGGAAAGTATTTTAATAAACACGACTCGAGTGAAACGAATTTTCGGTTTTGCCCTTTGCTTTGGATTTTTTCTCCAAAGCTGAACTTTTTCACCAACACACCTGTTGGAAACCTGTTGAAAAAGTTATAGGCCAGCCCGCATCATCCAAGGTTCGCCATATCGATAACACCCACTCGAGGAATACGCTCGAGAGATACGCTCGAGATTGTGTTTAAAGGAGTTTTTATGCAGAAAAACCTCAAGTTCAACCTCAATCACCTTACCCTCAGCGCCACTTTGGTTTCATTGGGTCTGACCCTCAGCGCGTGTAGCCAAAACACTGTCCTCCCCCACGATGCCACTGTTCAACCCACCTTGCAAGCCACCGCCGTGGATGGCTACTTTTCCACTTCGGGCAGCAAAATCGTAGACTCGAGCGGTAAAACCGTGCGCTTTACGGGGGTCAACTGGTTTGGTTTCGAGACCGCCAACTACGTGCCACACGGCCTATGGAGTGTAGGTTACAAAACCCTGCTGGACAAAGTGAAAAGCATGGGCCTGACCGTGATTCGTATGCCCTATTCCGACGATATCTTCACCCCTGGGCGCAGCCCAAACGGACTGAACAATGCCGAGAATCCCGATTTGGTCAACCTGACTTCGCTGCAAGTGATGGATAAGATTGTGGCTTATGCGGGTTCGATTGGGGTTCGGATTTTGCTGGATCATCACCGCCCAGACGCAAACGGTCAATCGCCCTTGTGGTATACCAGTGCAGTTTCTGAGGCCACTTGGATTGCCAACATGAAAGCCCTGGCAACCCGTTATAAAGGCAATGCCACGGTGATTGGTATGGACTTGCACAACGAACCGCACGCCCCCGAAGCCTGCTGGGGTTGTGGCGATACTACCAAAGACTGGCGTTTGGCTGCCGAGCGCGGCGGCAATGCGGTGCTTTCGGTGGAACCCAACTGGTTGGTCGTGGTGGAAGGGGTAAGCTGCTGGGGAACGGGCGGCGTGGTGGACGCACTGGGTACACCCAAAGCCGATTGCAACTGGTGGGGTGGAAACTTGCAGGGTGCAAAATCCGCACCCGTGCGTTTGTCCGTCACCAACAAACTGGTCTATTCTGCACACGATTATGGTCAATCGGTATTCAACCAACAGCCTTGGTTTACCGACCCCAGCTTTCCTGCAACTTTGGTTCCACAATGGGACAAAAACTGGGGCTATTTGGTCAAGCAAAACATTGCACCTGTGCTGATTGGCGAGTTTGGTTCCACCTTGCAAGATCCCAAAGATACGGTTTGGATGGGTCGCTTGGTACAGTACGCCCAAGATATTGGCGCAAGTTGGACATTCTGGTCGCTGAACCCTGACTCGGGCGACACCAAAGGCTTGCTACTCGACGATTGGAAAACCATCGACTCGGCCCGCTATGACATCATCAAACCCTTCTTGGTTCCACTGGGTGGCGTGATTACGCCCGTCAATGTATCGCCCAGCGTCAGCTTGACCAGCCCAATTAACGGTAGTACATTGCCCGTAGGAACCACCTCCGTGACCCTCAATGCCAGTGCTGCGGATTCGGATGGCACGGTTGCCAGCGTGAAGTTTTACAACGGTGCAACCTTGGTAGCCACCGATACCACTGCGCCTTACTCTGCCAATGTGACGGGTTTGACAGCAGGAAACTACACCTTTAAAGCCACCGCCACCGACAACCAAGGCGCAACCACCGATAGCCTCTCGAGCATAACGATCTCGAGCAACACCACCAATCTTCCTCCAACAGTCAGCATCACCAGCCCTGTGTCTGGAACTGTTTTACCCGCAGGAACCACCAGTGTCACGGTCAAAGCCAATGCAGCCGACTCGGACGGCACGGTTGCCAGCGTGAAGTTTTACAACGGTGCGACCCTCGTTGCCACCGATACCACCGCACCCTATGAAGCCGTAGTCTCGAGCCTGACCAATGGAACTGCCTACACCCTCAAAGCAGTTGCCACCGACAACAAAGGCGCAACCTTTGAGGCCACCTCGAGCGTTTCAGTTGCCAATGTAGTCACCACAGGCGGAAGCTGCAAAATGACCTTCAGCAAAAACGAGTGGGCCACAGGAGCTACCGTGCAAGTGACCGTGACCAATACAGGCTCGAGCGCAATCAACGGTTGGACAGCGACCTTCAAATTCCCTGGTAACCAGAAAATCAGCCAATTTTGGAATGGAACTGTCACCCAAACGGGTCAAAATGTATCGGTCAAAGATTTGGGTTATAACTCGAGCATCGCGCCTAATGGCAATGTGGGTTTTGGTTTTAACCTCGATTTCAGCGGAATCAACGCTGATTTCACTGGATTTAGCATAAACGGTAAAGCCTGCTCTTAATCTCCTTACCCATTTTTC
>JANYFS010000481.1 GCA_025359705.1 Deinococcales bacterium
TGATCGGCGCAGTGGTGGTGGCCCGCAAAACATCCACCACAATCACGGTATCCCGATACTCTTTTTTGGGAAGTAAATCCACTCTCAGTCGCATCCAGCCTCCAAGCTCGAGTTCATCTTATTATGATTCAGCACCTTGCACCCTGTAAGCCAAGCATCCTAGTTAAGATTGGTTATATGGGTTACAAACCTTTTTGACCACCAAAAGAAGCACCGACACACTCGGAATCTTAGCATGTGTTTAGTGACTGTTCCTGAATTTGGATTAAGTTGAAACTGATCTGGCGGAGTCGATCTTACCAACCTACCCTTTCAACAGCTCGAGCGATCCTCATGCTTGAGATTCAGCAACCCTCCAAACCACTTGTACGCCCGACTGTAGCCCTGCCGCAACCCCGCTGCACTGCGCTCGAGCCAGCCTGCATGATCCGATTTAATCCAATGGTAAGATGTGGCCCCATCAACTGCTGATTGGAATACAATACTATGGAAAGATAATACCCAAGATCACCTTTGAACTTGGCTTCAAACCAAGTTTTAAACGAGGAGCGCATGGCTGAATTTTTAGACACCTTATCTGGGGATGCTCACGCTGCCCTGCAATCCGCCCTTCGCCCCATTCCCTTCGAGCGGGGAAGCCTGATCTTTCATACCGAAGACAGCTCCGAAACCCTGTATCTGCTCGAGACAGGAAGGGTTCGCTTGTACCGCTTGGGCCAAGGCGCACGCGAAGTCACCATCACCGTACTCGAGGCGGGGGAACTGCTGGGCGAAAGTGCCTTGGCAGGTGGAGATTATGGCATGTACGCCGAAGCGCTCGAGGATAGCCAGGTGCAGGCCATTGGCATAGCCACCTTGCGCCAACTAATGACCCAACACCACAGCCTCAGTGTGGCCCTAAGTACCCAACTGGTGCGTCAAGGCCGCGCCCTGCAAACCCGCTTTACCCAACTGGTTTTTATGGAAGTGGCCCAACGCTTAGCCCTAGCTTTGCTGCGGCTGGCCAATCAAAGCAGCGAGCAACTAGACGGCAAGCGCCGCCTGAAAGGTCGGGTTTCTCATCAGGATCTGGCCCATTTGGTCGGTTCTACCCGCGAAACCATCACCAAACTGCTAGGAGAATTCAAAGAGCGGGATCTGATCGATTTGGGCTACCGCAAAATTGTGCTGCTCAACGAAGATGGTCTACGTGAAATCACTCTGAACCCTCCGCCATTTTAAAGTGGGTGCGAATTTCAATCCCTTCAATCAGCACCCTCGAGTCGAAATCCATGAGGTCAGATCAATAAAAAAAACACCTGAAACACACATGGCTGAAACACACATGGCTGAGATAATGTGCCAATTACAAACCATCACGCACTATAAAACGCACTCTAGCTCGAGGGAGAATACCCAAGATCGGGTGTTCGATGTTTCACACCCAATAACCCCGATAATCTCCCAATCCCAAAGCAAGCCACGTTTTATGATGATTCTAAGATGCCTGTAATCACCGCCCCCAAAAGCATTCTCTCGGGTTTTCTCTCGGGTGAATTGCGCGACCTGTACCGCCTTGAACCTATCAATCTTGAACCTGCCAACATTCAGGCGGCTTTAAATACCCCCTCGAGCGTTTCCCGAACGGCCCTTGCCGAAGCGCTGAGGAACTATCACCACAGTTTAGGATTGCTGACCCCTGTCCTCAAAAAGCAGCTCGAGCGCCTGAGTTTGCCCCAAGCCAAAGTGGTGGTGGCGGGCCAGCAGGCAGGGCTTTTGGGTGGCCCTGCTTTTTCGGTACACAAGGCCGCCGATGCGATTTTGCTAGCCCGCCAACTGGACACGCTGGAGGTTCCAGTTTTGCCGATCTTTTGGATTGCCAGTCAAGATCACGATTCGCTCGAGGTGGCTTCCACCACGTTGGTAGACCGCCAAGAACGGATCTTTCATTTGCATCTGCCGCTTCCCCAAGGCCGCCCGATTGGGCGCATTGCCCTCGAGCCAGGTTGGGTGGCAGGAATTGTGCAGCAGCTCCAAGATTTTGATGCCCCCAGCGACTTCAAAAATCAGGTACTCGAGCGTTTCCAGCAGGCTGCCCAAGGTGCGGTCAGCTACGCCGATTGGTTTGCCAAATTGATTTCGCAACTTTTGGGCGAATTTGGCCTGCTGATTCTCGATCCAATGCACCCCGCACTTGCTCCGCTTTTTGCAAGCGGCATCAAGGCCGAACTCCAGAACCCACTCGAGGGGCCAGCACTCATCGAGGCGGCGGCCCACCTGCTGCTCGAGCGCGGATACACCCCCCAATTGCGGCGGCCCAAAGGCGCGACCAATCTCTTTTTGGAAGGCGACGATGGGCAACGCCGTTTGCTGCGTTTTGATGGCAAATTTTTTCATGCCGAACGGCGGTACACTCGGCTCGAGCTGGAAAACATCCTCGAGCAAGACCCCAGCCGCATCACCCCCGCAGCGGGCCTGCGCCCGATTATCCAAGACAGCGCCCTGCCCTGCGCCGCCCTAGTGATGGGGCCAGGGGAAATTGCATATTTGGCCCAACTGAAGGGGGTTTATGAACTGCACGGTCTGGCCCAACCGCTAATCTGGCCCCGCCTGAGCATCACGTGGTTGGAACCCCCCGCCACCCGCATCTTGAATAAGTACGGCCTCAGTGCCGCCACTTTCCAAGCCGATCCACGCGGCTCCCTCGAGCGGGTTCTGCTCGAGCGCAGCGGACAAGCCGAGATCTTTCGCCACAGCCTTTCCCAACTCGAGGCCACCTTTAACACCCTATTGGCCCAAATTCCCACCCTAGATCCCACCTTGCGAGGCGCAACCGAAAAAGCTAAGCAGCACAACCAAAACACCCTCGAGCGCCTAGAGCAAAACCTCGCCCGCAGCCTATTTCGGGCCGAAACCGAACTGGAAAGCCAAATGAAACGCCTCGAGCATTTCTTACTCCCTTTGGGTGTGCCACAAGAGCGCGAACTCAATTTCTTTAGCCTGATGATGAAACATGGTACGGTTCCCCTCGAGCGCCTACTGTCCCAAAAAGCAGGATCACGACTCGAGCTGGAGTTATAGGGATATTTGTTGTTCGTTATTCGTTGTTCGCAAAAGCGACCAAGCCCGTAAGCGGCCCGTCCCGCGAGGTGACGTAGTTGGGCCAAGACAGGTGCTGTAGTAAGGTCAAGACAGATTAGGTAGCTCGAGAGGTTTTATTATGTACATATCGAAAGGCAGGACGAGCCAACGGCCCGTCCCTACAAAAGATTAAAAGATTAAAAGATTAAATCTTACCCTCTTACCCTCTTACCCTCTTACCCCTGGAGCAACTTGCCTGAACGTGCCAAAACCTTCACCCTGCCTTCCTTTGCTGCTAGCCTCGAGCGGGGGTCGTTGGTTTTTTATAGTTTGGTTTTGGG
>JANYFS010000517.1 GCA_025359705.1 Deinococcales bacterium
CAAAATCCAAAACACTAATTTCTAAAATAATGGAGTCAAGGATGTCTCGAGGGGTGTTTTGGATGTCTGACATTTTGGTTTCTCCGATGAAAGCACTACTACTTCTCGAGGGTCGTAGTTAGTCCATAAGACTTCGGTGCGCTCTTGTTTAACACTATGCACCATTTGACTTGGCCCCTCGGTGCAATACCAACTCGAAAGCAGTTCATCATAGATACTATTGTGGTATCCACTCAAGGCAACCTTACCTTCTATCGACTTGAGCAGTTCCAACATTTGAATATGATCCTGATTAGTCATTTCAAAGGCATACGCATTTTTATCCCCTCGAGACTCATGAACATAGGGCGGATCACAATAAAATAGAGTTTCCACTGAATCGTAACGCTGAATCACCTCTAAGGCGGGAGCATTTTCAATCTGTATTCGCAGCAGTCTTTGAGCAATCATTGACAGATCCTCAACTGCCCCCAGCCAACGTGATACTGCCCCCGCCATTCCCGCTCGAGAGGTCAATTTACAATGCGCCCAGCGGCCCTCACTGGCAGTTTGGGCCAATCCTGTACGCACCTGCCGCGCTCGCACATAAAAGCGCCGCGCCCGCTCGAGTTCTGAAATATCGGGAGTGATCGCTTGGCAGGCCAAACGCAACTCCTCTCGAGAGAATGGAGTGAGGCCAATTGCTTCGATCAAGGTTTCTTTTTGATTTCGCAAAACCCTAAAAAAATTCACCAATTCACTATCAATATCGTTGTAGGTTTCTACGCTCGAGGGTTGGCGGTTGATAATCACCGCCGCAGATCCACCAAACACATCACAAAAATGAGTGGTTTCGGGTAAAAAAGGCAATAGCCAATCCAAATGGCTATATTTACCGCCATACCAACCAAAAGCAATGTGTTTGTTCGCCTGTTTTGCCATATTATCCCCTCGAGTGGTGCTGATCCATGCCGTATGTACGCTCGAGCTGTTCTTATTGCTTGAGCATAAACCTATTCAAAAAAACAGCGGATCAACACCGAATCCCTTACAACCGTCTCCACCTGCGCCCCTCACCAATTAGTTTATCCCCCGCCTCTGGCCCCCAGGTACCCGCGTCATAGTTGGGAAATTCGGGGGCGGGTTCGCCAAATGCTTCGAGGATACCCGTGACCAGTTGCCACGCCAAATCCACTTCATCTTCCCTGGGGAACAGGGTTGCGTCGCCCAGCATGGCATCCAGCAGCAAGCGCCCGTAGGCGGTACCGGTCAGCTTGCCAAAGCTGTCGTAATGAAAATCCATTTCCACATCGCGCAGGCGGTTGTCTTGGCCTGGAGTTTTGCTGGAAAAGCGCAGTTTCATGCCTTCGTCGGGCTGAATATTAAAGCTCAACACGTTGTTTTCGGGGGTTCCTGGGAAGATGTGGGCGGGTGGGGTTTTAAACACCACCGCAATTTCGGTGACTTTTTTGGGCATCCGCTTGGCAGTTCGCAAAAAGAAGGGAACGCCTTGCCAGCGCCAGTTATCCACCTCAAGCTTGACCGCCACATAGGTGGGTGTCACCGATTCGGGAGCCACCCCTTTTTCTTCACGAAAACCCGCCACATGCTCGCCATGCAGCGTACCTGGGCCGTATTGCCCACGCACGGTCACTTCGGGAACCCGCTCTTTGGGAATGGGTTTGGTGGCCCGCAGCACCTTCACTTTTTCATCGCGGATGGCATTGGCCTCAAAGCTCGAGGGGGCTTCCATTGCCACAATGGTAAAAAGCTGCATCAAATGATTTTGCAGCATATCACGGGTAATACTGGCCTCTTCATAATACGCCCCGCGCCCTTCCATACCCAAATCTTCGGCGGCGGTAATTTGGATGTGATCCACATACTGGCGGTTCCAAAGTGGCTCAAAAATCACATTACCAAAGCGAATCGCCAGCAGATTTTGCACCGTTTCTTTACCCAAATAATGGTCGATGCGGTAGATCTGATGCTCACTCCAGACTTCATGCATATGATGATTGAGTTCCCGCGCAGTCTCGAGGTTGACTCCGAAGGGCTTTTCCACCACCAAGCGTTTCCAGCTTTCTTCGGTTTCTTTATGCAAATCGAACTTACCCAACTGGCTCGAGATCACCTCAAAGCTTGAGGGGGGGGTTGCCAAGTAATACATCACATTCCCCGCCGTCCCGCGCTCGCTCGAGATGGTTTGTAGGCGACCCTTGAGGTTTTCATACATGGCATCTTCATCAAAGGCTCCGCCCACAAAATGAAGACCCTGCTCAAAACCACTCCAGACCCCTTCTACAAATTCACCCGATTCTTTGGAGGTTTGCACCGACTGCTTAGCAAACTCCCGAAACTCGAGGTCAGACCACGGGCGGCGACCAATCGCAATCACTGAAAAGTTGGGATTTAATTCATTTTCTACCGCTAGGCGATACAAAGCGGGCAGCAATTTGCGTTGGGTCAGATCCCCAACACCAAAAATAACCAGCAAACAAGGATCAGGGGCTTGACGACGGCGCATTCCTTCGCGCAATGGATTGGTGTGTGTGTTTGCCATATTGGGTTCTCGTTTTTGTGTGTTTTTTGGGTTGTTCTTTGTTCGTTGTTCGTAAAAGCAAAAGATAAAAGGCTCGAGGGTATTATTTTGGTGCATCAATGTAGGCGCAGCGTGCTGCACCTCTACACAAAGATTAGAAGATTAGAAGATTAGAAGATTAAAAGATTAAAAGATCTTTTTCTTACGCTCTTATCCTCTTATCCTCTTACCCTCGAGCGCTCTTATCCTCTTACCCTCTTACCCTCTTACCCTCGAGCGCAGCTCTTATTCCTTCGTCTTCACCGCATGTCCACCAAAAGCATTCCGCATCGCAGACAAGACTTTACCTTGATAAGATTCCTCTTGCTGGCTACGGAACCGCATTTGCACGCTCGAGGTGATCACAGGAGTGGGGATGCCTTGTTCGATGCTGTCGATGACCGTCCAGCGGCCTTCGCCCGAGTCAGCAACGTAGTCGTCTAGGTGGGCCAAGTCGTCGTCGGATTTGAGGGCTTCGGCAGTCAGATCGAGCAGCCAGCTCCGCACCACGCTGCCATGTCGCCACAGTTCGGCAATGTCTGAAATGTCTAGGGCAAACTCTTTTTTGGCGTGCATCAGCTCGAACCCTTCGGCGTAGGCTTGCATCATGCCGTACTCGATGCCGTTGTGAACCATTTTGACGTAGTGACCCGCACCCACAGGGCCAACATGCCGCCAACCTTGGTCGCTCGAGGGGGCAAGGGCTTCAAAGACGGGCTTGAGAAATTCAACAGCCTCGGCTTCGCCGCCCACCATCATGCAGTAGCCTTCTTGCAGTCCCCAAATCCCGCCCGAGGTTCCCACATCCACAAATTTTTGGTTTTTGCTCGCCAGCACTTGACCCCGCGCTTGGCTGGCCTTGAAGTTGCTGTTGCCCCCATCGATCACAATATCACCCGCACCCATCAGGCTCGAGAGTTTGTCGATGGTGCTTTGGGTGGGTGCGCCCGCTGGAACCATAATCCAAATGGCTTTGCGGCCCTCCAGCTTGGCAACCATATCCTCGAGGGAGGTTGCGCCCACGGCCCCATGCGAGACCGCTTTGGCGATGTTGTCGCTCGAGAGGTCGAATACTACCACTTCTACACCGTGTTGTAGCAGGCGCTGCACCATATTGCCGCCCATTTTGCCTAATCCAATCAGTCCGAGTCTCATGGGGCTAGTTTACTACGCGTGGGTTCATTTGCTACGCATGGGTTCATTTTCTATGCATGGGTCAAACTCGAGGGTATTGGACACTAGACGAATCAAAGTCAAAACCATTACGGACTGTGTAAACTGTTCTCTATGATGCGTGGAATTCGTGGCGCGACCACGGTGACAGAAAATACAGCCGAGGCCATTAACGAGGCCACTCAAGAACTTCTCGAGAAGATGTTGCTGGACAATGCGCTCGAGTTTGAGCAAATTTGCAGCATTATTTTCACCGTCACCCCAGACCTGAACGCGGCCTTCCCTGCCGAAGCAGCGAGGGCGATGGGCATGACCTTGGTTCCGCTGCTCAATGCCCTCGAGATTCCAGTACCTGGGCGGCTCGAGCGGGCCATTCGGGTGATGATGCACGTCGAAACCGAGCGCAAACAAGACCAAATCAAACATATTTATTTGCGTGGGGCTGTGGTTTTACGTCCTGATATTGCTAGCGCACAATAAAAGCGATAAGCAAGAAGAAAAATAAAGCAGCCTCGAGAGATTAACGCTCGAGGCTGCTTTTTATATTGCAATTTAAATTAGTTGCCTACTACAATATCCCGATTGTTTAAGGTGGGTGCATTCAATGAGATATTGATTGAACCCACATCAGGGCTACCCGAAGGATAGCTCAAAGTCGCTTTCAAAGTGTAGTTTCCATAAGGCAAATCGATTGCATACGGGCGGCGGTTATCTCCTGAGCAGAACTCTTGCAAATTCACGGTTTTAATCAGTTTGTTACCCTGAAAAGCCTCTACTCTGGCGGGGTATCTTTTGCTACCAGGTGTGTCACAGCCCACAGGAATGGGGGTTTGATTCCGTAACTTTAGCAAGGCATTGAGCGCGTGAACCCGACCCGCACCATAGTTTCTGGGTTCATAACCAATAACGCTCGAGTTGGCTCCATCTTTGAGGGCTTTAATAATTTCCGCTCGAGTGGCACTGGGTTTGTCGGCATAAAGTAAAGCTGCAACACCAGATACAATGGGGGCTGCTTCAGAAGTGCCTGTCCATGTGCGGTAGCTTCCTTTGGCAACTTGGGTCAAACTATAAATATCAGTACCTGGAGCAACAATATCAATCGACTTTTGCCCCGCTACAGGACGGGCCGAACCATTATTGGGATCACTCCATAGTTTTCCAGTGGCATCTGTCGCACCCACCGCCAAAACTGTAGGATCACTGGCAGGGTAATAGATTCCTTGATTTGAAGTATTTCCAGCGGCAGCAATGACCAACACATTTTGCGCGGCAGCTTTCTCTAGCTCGACACGTAGCGCTGGATCTGGATTATTGACATCATCAAAATTTTTAATATCTGGGAATTTAGCATATATCGGAATGCCCAAGCTCATATTGATCACTTTTGCACCTTTGCTAACTGCGTACTTAATAGCACCGCGCAAAGAAATGGTATCCGCACCATAGTTACCCAAAACTCCACCAAAAACTTTGAGGGGGAGTATATTGGCTCCACTCCAGGTAATTCCAGTGATGCCCACTGCATTATTGCCCTGCGCTCCAATCAAACCCGCGCTGCTGGTTCCGTGTCCACCATCGGGAGCAGAACTTTCATCAGCAACATTGCTATCTTGAGGTAAGCCATCACAAAATCCTGGAGTTTGTGGATTTAAATTGGGTTTGGAGCAAAAGTCTTGGGCTTCACTGGCAATTACGCGGTTGGCGAGTTCGGGGTGGGTAAAGTCAAAACCGGTATCCAGTACCGCAACCTTTACGCTCGAGGGGTTGTATTTGTTTTCCTCGAGTACGTTCCAGGCTTGCGGGACGGCAATATCTTGCAAGTAGCTTTGTTTGGCAAAGTCGGGATCATTTGGGGTGGAATTTCCCAGACTTTGGTAGATGTAGTTAGGCTGAACGATAAAGCCTTTTTGCTCGAGTGAAGCCGCAAACTCGAGGTCGCTCTGGCCTGCGGGGGTGAAGGCCACGGTCAGGTCTGGGGCTATGCTTTGGCTGTGAAAGGCGGGCAACCCTAAGCTCGAGATTTTATCCGCGAGCGATTGGGATGATAAATCCGAGGTTTTGGACAGAATCAGCACCTGGCCCGCACGGTGGGGTGCAGTCCAGACGGGGGTTGCAAGGCTATTGGCATGGGGGCTGGAAAGGCTGAATAGTGCTACATCATCTTTGGTTTTGACCAATCCACTGACCGTCCCTTGTTGGGTCACGGGGGGTGGGATGATGGTGGTGCTGGGGCAGGCGGTAAGCAACAATCCCAGCGAAAGCAGTGTGAGCATTTGCCTATTTTTCATAATCTATTGTGACCTTTTTCTTCCTGACCCCGCATGAAAAGGGCGTAAAGAAATGAGGGCTTAGCAACACAAACGAATCAGGCTCGAGCGATTCCTTATTGCAAACCCAGCGCCTTGAGTGGCTGAATCACCCCGTAGCCATACTCGGGGTCACGCCCAGGTACGCCCAAATCTAGGGCGGTGCTGGTCAGACGATCTAAGGCTTGTTGCGCGGTGGTGACACTACCTTTGGCAAATAACAAGGCTGCCAAGGCTGCCACTTGGGGGGTGGCTTGGCTGGTTCCTTCTTTGCCACTATAGCGGGGTTGATCTTTTTGATATTCCCAATCGGTAGAAAAAATCAGATCGGGGAATTCTTCGCCGCGTAAGTTACTGCCGTTGTAGGAATTGTTGGAGTTGCCGCCAGGAGCCATCAAAGTTAGGGCATCGCCATAGTTGCTGTAGGGGGCGCGTTCAAACTCGAGGGCAGTATTTTTCAGGCCCACCGAACCCACCGAAACTGCGTCTGGGCAAGCCGCAGGATAGTATAAACTGCCAATCCCTGCATTACCCGAGGCTGCCACGACCAAAATGCCTTTTGATTTAGCAAATGTCACCGCATCACAGAGTTGTTTGACCGCATTGGGCAGTAAGCTACTGCCCCCCAAAGACATACTGATCACTTTAACTTGGTTCGCCAGAGGATTCGTAAACGTTTTATCGCCAATTGTGATGGCTTCGCCTGCCGCGTAGCGAATACCGCTCGAGACTGCAAATAAATCCCCTTGGTCAAACATATTGATCACCCGAATGGGCAACACCTTGACCCCAGAAAACAGCGCTGCGCCTACCACCCCAGTGGTTGAGCAATTGGTACATGGCGAAGGGAAGGTACCGGTATTGGCAATAATCTCGCCCGTGACATGGGTTCCGTGGCTCGAGAGCAGCCGTCCCAAACAGGGGTCATCTGCCAAAGTTGGCGCGGTAGGGTCAGTGGGATCGGTGTCCAGGCCGTAGCCGTCGTTATTGCCCGCCGACAAACCCACCAAATCCAGTGCGCCTTTGCCTGGCAAAATCAAACGGCCTGCCAAATCGGGGTGATCGTAGCGAATTCCGCTATCCAGCACCGCTACAATTGTGGGTTTATCGCTCGAGAGGTTGCTGTTTTGGTACGCGCCCCAAACCTGCGGATAACCCAAGGCACGGTGAACCCACTGAAGCGGATAGAATTCGTCGGTAGGAATGAAGCTGGGGAGTTCTTGGGTGTGCATCGCTACATTTGCGAAGGCGTATTCCACATTGGGATCGTGCTGCAACACCTCGAGCGCAACCCCATGCACCAACACCTGCCCAGACTCGAGCGAACCCCCACTGGCCTGGCTCGAGCGCAGCATTTTACGGGCCGCCGCTGGGGTTTTGTATTGCACCACAATGCCCAAATCGGGGTTGGTAAAGCTGCTGGGTAAAGATTGGCCCGCCTGTGCGCGGTAAATCACATGTACATCGGTACTCCCGTTGCCCACTAGATTTTTACGCCATTTCAAGGTCACGATATTGCTTAGGGTGCTGCCACACAATACCCTCGAGGGTTCGGTTTTGATGGTTAGCCGAATGTTGCCCTCCCCCTTGCGGGGCCGCACACTCATCCATTCAGGATCACGGCTGGTAATTTCCCAACTGCCCTCAAAAGGAATCTCCCAAACCGCACTCGAGCCGTTTCCCTCAAGCAACACCCCTTTTTTGGCATCGGAGGGACTTAGGGCGGGAGGAGTCATATCGTAGATTTGGCATCCTGACAATGATCCGATCAGCGACACACTCAGCAAAAACAAAGGCCATAAATGCTTCATAGATGTTCGCCATTCTATAACTCGAGCCACCCGAAAGGGGTAAGAAACGTTGAAATAGGGTAAAGCTCGAGTGCGAAGGAGCAAAATGGCAAAAAATCTTGTGTAGTGCGCGTTCCACTCGCGGGCTTGGTCACTCACCAAAAACGAAAAACCGATCCCGAATCGCCAAAAGAAAATACTACGAACATAGGGTCTATATTTCGTACCAAACATAAAGTATCCTACTCAAATATCTTCACCCAAATATTCTCTCGAGGAGTTCCAGCGTTGCCCAGTGGTAAAGTACACAATCTAATCAATGCCTCGAGCTACGCAGTTTTGGTAGGAGCGGTCTCCTACTTACACTATGGTTTAAACTTTCCTGTCGATCTAAATGAGGCTTTACGCTTTAGTACCGCTTTTTGGGCGGGAACCTTGCTGCTCTCCCCAGATCTGGATTTGGCGGAGCAAAATGTCAGTTCCAAAAAGGCTTGGGGGCTTTTGGGATTTTTGTGGTATCCCTACGGTGTAGTGTTTTCGCACCGTGGCCTCAGTCATACCTGGGTGGTGGGGCCGCTAACCCGTTTGATTTATCTGGCACTGCTTATTTTGCCTATCGTTGTGCTGATGCACTGGTTCATGCCCAAATTGATCCACTGGGAACAGTTCAGTTTTACTCTGGACAACTGGATTACCCCACTAGCGGGCTATTATCTCAGTCAGTGGCTACATTTGATCGCAGATGGCATCGCGCCCGATCAGGGTTTTCGGCGGTTGAAACATTATGGTAAAAGGTGGAATGGTAAAAAGTGGAGTGGTAAAAGTAATCGCTAAAACGGATTTTTGTCTTTCGTTTAGCATATGATCGTGAATATCATGTTTCAAAAAACTGATTACTTTTTTACTCGAGTAATTTCGTTGTTTATTCTATAGACAACTGCTCTAAACTCAATATGAGAATAATAATACAATGATAGAAATATGCTAAAACCAAATGATCAAACTACATTGCTAGACCACGTTTTTCGTCCTCCAGAGGGTTTCCGCCGCATGTACCTCGAGCTGGCTTGGCATGGTGCGGGTTTTCGGGGATGGCAAAGCCAAGCAATGGGCGAGCGCACCGTGCAAGATGTGCTTTCTGAAGCGCTCGAGTCTTTTGGTGGTGCATTTCGTGCGGTGGCTTCGGGGCGCACCGATGCGGGGGTTCATGCTCACTGCATGGTGGCGCATGTCGATCTGGCTTTGGATTACCCCGTAGCCGCGCCCAAATTGGCTCGAGCGCTAGGATCGCGTTTGCCCTACGACCTCAAAGTGATGCAGGCAACCGAGGCCCCCCCCAACTTCCATGCTCGCCACACCTGCTTGTGGCGCGAATACCGCTACTTTTTGGATACCCGCGCCCAGCCGCACCCCCTCGAGTGTGACCGTGCGCTGTGGTTCCCTTATCCGCTCGAGCTGGAAGCCCTACAGCGCGGAGCCGAATTGCTCATCGGTGAACACGATTTTTCGGCCTTTGCCAGCCAAGAAGACCGCCAACCCGTGCGAAACCTACTGGCCCTCGAGTGGGTTCCAACCCCAAATGGCCTCGAGCTGCGGTTGCGGGGTAAATCTTTTTTGCGGCATATGGTTCGGGCCATTGTGGGAACCTTGCTGCGGGTTGGAGACGGCAATATGTCGCTCGAGCAGCTAAAAATATTGCTCGAGGGCAAATCTCGAGCGCACACGGGCAAAAATGTTCCCGCACACGGCTTACACTTTTGGCAAGCGGCCTATCCAAACATTCCACCCAAATATGAATGAGCAAATTAAACAGGTAACTCGAGCAGATCAATTAAACAGATCAATTAAACAGATCAATTAAACAGATCAATGGGTTAAACAATGTGTCGCAGTTTGGGTCAATTTTTCATTCGTTGCGCTCGAGAAAATTTCCAAAAGCCTCCAAAAGCCCCGAGAATTGATCATGTTTTTAGAACAAATCCAGCACATATTCAGTACATATTCAGTACATATTTGGTTCAGATTGAGTTCGGATATTGGACTTATCCACAGCTTAAAAAAAGCCCTCGAGCCAATTTCGAGGGCTTTTTTGCGATTTTTAGAAATTTACCAATCGATAAAAATTCGTTTCAGACGAATAAAATCTATTCATCCAACGACATGACCTAAACCATACATTTCCAAAAATCTTCAGCCTGTGGATAACCTGTGGATAACTTTTGGGGATAACTTTTGGGGATCAAACCAAACACTCAACCCATACATGAAGGTGATCAAAAAGACGTTCCAAGATGCTTCATCAAAAGACGCATTTTCTCGTGGCTCTTAACCCTAGGTGCAGACTCGAGGTGAGAAGCCGCATCCACGCCCACCAAACCAAAATCTCTAAATCGAGCAACCGCATCTGCCACGTTATTGGGCGAAATCCCGCCCGCCAACCACCAAGCGGGTGGATTGTTTTGAAAAAGCAACTGCGTTTTAAAATACGCCTCGAGCGCGTTCCAATCGAGAGATTGGCCTGATCCTGGCTCGAGACCGTCAAGGAGAAAACTATATCCTTTTGTGACAACGAAGTCAAGATCCGCCAAAGACCGCACTCGAAGTGCGCGTAGCACAGGATAAAACTGATTTACGCTTTGAATATACCCTTCGCTTTCCGCACCATGAAGTTGCACCGCGCTCAATTGGCACTGGCTGGCAATCCGCAAAACCTGCTCGAGCGGTTGGTCGGAAAAAACCCCCACTCGAGCCACTTCAAAGCCCAGCCCCACACAAATCTCTTGGGCCTGTTTTACTTCAATAAAACGCTTGCTCCAAGGCACAAAAATCAGCCCAATGGCATCCACGCCCAAGTCTTCTGCCAAGCGCACATCCTCGAGGCGAGTCATGCCACACATCTTTACTTTTATTCTGGTGGACATGGTTATTATCCTTTTATATTACTATTTTTACCGATTATATTACTTAATTTATAGATTTAATTTATAGAATGCTTAGGTATGTAAATCAGTTTTTACTTGATATTCCGTGTATAGAGAGGATTTTAAACCCGTCCCTACCTAATTTCTTTTTCTTTGGTCTCGAGAGAAATATAACATTACGAATTTACAATAAATTTATCTTCGTTCTACTGCTCGAGGGTCATTTTGTTCAAATCGGCAATCGAAGCCATTACTTTTTCGGTAAGTTCTTTAAGCTTACCTTCGGGTAATATGGGAACCCCATAGCGAATTTCCCAGCGCCCTTTATGGCGCAAAATACTCATAGGAATAATAATTGCCTTGGCTTTGAGTGCCAAATATGCTACGCCGTCTAGCGGTTCTTGCCCCCCCCTAGTACCTTGAGGAAAAATACCCAAAACCCCATCACCCTTAAGTACCTCGAGGGCTTTGCGAATTGCTCCGATGTCGTTTTTGCTGCGGTCTACTGCAAAAGAACCACCTGCGGTCATAATTTTACTAAAAACAGGATTATCGAATAGTTCTTTTTTGGTCATGTAATGGATAAAACGGCGGGTTCCCAACGCCGATAAAAACGGATCGAAATTGGTTTGGTGGTTTCCTGCCAAAATCACAGGCCCCTCGAGCGGAATGTATTGCTTTCCAAAAACCCGCACCCCTTGCAGGCGCGGTACAAAGGTCATGCTCGAGATGACCATTTGATACACCCACCCACTGACTTGGGCATCGGCGGCAGGGCGGCTCATGATTTCACCTGTATGTGTGTATGCTCGATCATCTGTGTAAAAAGTGTATCCACTACTTGCTCGAGGGTCAAATCTGAGGTGTCGATCATCCGAGCGTCTGGTGCGGGGGCAGATTGCTGAGCATCGTGCTGGTCTCGCTCGAGTAGAGCGTCTAAGGTGCTTTGTATGTCTCCATCGCGCTCACCCAGTCGCTCACCCAAACGGCGAGCGGCCCGCACCTCGGGGGAGGCAGTCAAAAAGAATTTGATGTCCGCATCAGGAAACACCGCCGTACCCATATCCCGGCCTTCGGCAAGCAAAGGTTTGGGAATCTGGCGCAGGCTCAGCCGCACCCACTCGCGCACCCCGCTATGCTTCGAGACTTGAGAGACATGTGCATCCACCAAAGCGGTATGCAACTGCTCGGTGATGTTGGCTCCCGACCAAAAAACTTGGTTTTTTTCACCCTCGAGCCGCAATTCAAAGGGGTTGCCCTCGAGCAAGGCCAAAAGTGCCGTTTCGCTTGCCAAATCACTCTGGGCCATCAGTGCTACCACAGTCAAAGCGCGGTAAAACAATCCCGTGCTGATGTACGGAATGCCCAAACGCTGTGCTAAGGCTCGAGAGACACTCGATTTTCCAC
>JANYFS010000552.1 GCA_025359705.1 Deinococcales bacterium
CCGATCTATCAACAACTGGTTTTGCGCGGGAAACTTCAGGCCCAAAAGTTGGAACTCGAGCGCTCGAGCGACCTGATCCGCGACTTGATCTACGCCTTTTCACACGATTTACGTACCCCTTTACTTGCCAGTTCGCTGAATATGAAACTGGCCTTGGGCGGGGTATATGGCCCTTTATCCAGCGAATACCGCCAAAGTTTGCATAACGGTATGGTGTCCAATCAAGCCTTGCTGAGCCTTGCCGAACAGCTCTTGACCGTAGCCAAGCTCGAGGCAGGAGAGGCCACTTCAGAACTCAAGCCCCTAGAATTATCGGGCTTGCTCGAGGGGCGGATTCAAGCGGTGGGCGGCCTCTATGCCGAGAAAGGCATACGGCTCGAGTCCAGGCTGGCACACCCTATTTGGGTACACGGCGACAAAAACGAGCTGGGCCGAGTGGTGCAAAATTTGCTGGAAAATGCCTACAAATGGTCGCCCACGGGCGCAACCATCCAGATACGGCTCGAGCGCAGTGGACACTATGCCCAAGTTCTCATCCTCGACAGCGGCCCTGGAGTTCCTGAAGCGGTACGGCGCACCCTATTTCAGCGGTTTAAACAAGCAGGGCCAGGCGCGGGCAGTGGCTTGGGTCTGTATTTGGCACGAAGGATTGTTGAGGCCCACGGTGGACATATTGCTTATCTGCGGGTGCAAGCTGAAAGCCAATTTAGTTTTACCTTACCCATTATTGCAAGGTCAGGCTAAGCGGGTAAAACGATACAATCAGGCGTGTCCAAAATAAAAGTATTTTTGGTGGAAGATCACAGCTTTACGCGGGATGGTTTAAGAGCCGCGATCAATTTTCAAAATGACCTCGAGGTGGTGGGCGAGGCCCGCAGTGGAGAAGAAGCCCTCGAGCTATTGGTTGGGCATCCCAGCGATGTGGTGGTACTTGATATTGGTTTGCCTGGCATAGACGGCATCGAAACTGCACGGCGCATCAAAGCCCTCGAGCCACGGATGCGGATGGTGATGCTGACCGCGCACCAGCTCCGAGAGGAAGTTTTTGCTGCTTTGGCCTCGGGAGCGGATGCCTACTGCCTGAAAAGTGCCGATCCTACTTTGCTGATGTTGGCGATTCGGGCGGCGGCAGCGGGAAGCGCCTACCTCGACCCACAAATTGCCCACTTGGTACTCGAGCGGGTTTCCCAAACCCCCGAACCCGAAACCCATCTGACCCCACGCGAACTGGAGGTACTGCGGGGCATTGCCGAAGGTTGGGGCAATAAAGAAATTGCCGCCGTGCTAGGCGTATCGGTCAGCACCGTCAAAAGCCATGTGCAAGATCTACTCGAGAAATTCAGCGCCAGTGACCGCACCCACGCAGCGGTTAAAGCCTTGCGGCAGGGTTTGTTATAGCGTTTTAGAATTTTGAGGGGGGAAGATTGAGGGCGAGAAAACGAGAGGGCGAGAAAAATAAGGTGGCTCGAGAGAAATAAAAAGCCCCAAGAATAACTCGAGGGGGCTTTTGCTTAGGCCGTGGCTCGAACGGTTAGATTCAGCATTTTTCCCAACCTTACAGAGCAGTTTTCTCTCGCAAAAATCTCATAATATTGACTTGAAAAGATAGATTGCTTTCATAGTTCCACGGGTTTGCCATGCACAAATATATAAGATCAGCTATGTAGACAGTTTTCTATAATTTAAAATTTTTTGCGTCTCCCAATCTATGTCAAATTCAATCACATCACAATTTGGTGGTTCTCTTTTTATATTACTAAGTAAAATTTTCCAACCAACAGCTCCATTGATGATATATCCAATAAAGTGTATTGCACCATCTATATTATATGATTGGACTCTTTCAACGATTTCGTCTTCTAGCCCATTGACAATTGCAAGATTATCAAATAAAAAACCATAACCTTTGTTAGGCACGTTGATAAAATACAATATAATCTTTCGACATTTTAGATTGAATTCGTATGTAAAATTCCCCATAATCACCTCATTGTCGTGCAATAAGTAAATTGAATATCAGCGCAACCAGTCAATAGGGTAGCACTATTTTTACTCACAGTAATACTTACAAGATAATCTTGCCAACAAAGAAATTACGATTTCCTGCACCTCGAGGCTGTACCTCACTCGAGCCGTCTGATTTCCGTATCTTATCACCACTCTCGAGCGGGTTGTTGTGTGCCAAATACTTCACAATTCTAAACCTGAAACACCCCAAGTTGCAAAGGCTCGAGCCGTGGGTTTAAAGCACAGCCCTCGAGCGCTCGAATCAGACGTGTTCTGGTTTGGGAGGCTTCGATAATTTCGTCTACCCAAAGCCGCGCCGCTGCATAACGTGGGTCGAGCTGCTGGTCGTATTGGGTTTTGATCAGGTTGTATAACTCCTCGAGGTCGGCATCTTGGGGGGTTTGGCCCGTGCGCTCGAGCTGGGCTTTTTGGATGTCCAGCAGGGTTTTGGCGGCGGCATTGCCACTCATCACCGCGTATTTGGCACTGGGCCAAGCAAAAATAAAACGTGGCGCAAAGGCTTTGCCGCTCATGGCATAATTTCCCGCTCCAAAACTGCCGCCCGTAATCACGGTAATGCGCGGTACCACACTATTGGAAACCGCATTGACCAACTTGGCTCCCCGCCGAATAATCCCCTCTTGCTCGCTGTCGCGGCCCACCATAAAGCCCGTCACATCCGACAAAAAAATCAGGGGAATGCCCATCTGGTTGGCCTCGAGAATAAAACGGGCCGCTTTGTCGGCAGCGTCGCCGTAGATCACTCCACCCACCTCGAGCCGAGTATTCAGGCCCACCATCCCGCTGTTTTTAATTTTTTTCTTGATGATGCTGCGCTGATTCGCCACAATCCCCACCGCAAAACCACCCAAACGCCCAAAACCACAGACCATACTTTCGCCGTATTCGGCTTTAAATTCGGCAAAGCTCGAGCCATCCAAGATTCCTGCGATTACCTCACGCACCTGGTAGGGCTTCCCCTCGAGGCCGACGATCTGGGCCAAATCGGTAGGTGAGTCAGGCTCGAGGGGTTTTTCCCGCCGTCTGGCCCACGGTGCCAGATCACCTTGGGCGTACATGTTGGCGAGTTGTTTCAGCCGCCCAATCGCCGCCAGATCATCTTTTTCGCGGTAATCCACCGTTCCAGATAGGCTCGAGTGCATGGCAGCCCCGCCCAATTCCTCGGAGTCCACCACTTGCCCAATCGCCGCCCGAACCAAAGCTGGCCCCGCCAGATACAAACCCGAACCCTCGGTCATGATCAAGGTATCGCACATCACGGGCAGGTACGCCCCACCCGCCACACAATTTCCCATAATCGCTGCCATTTGCGGAATGCCGAGCGCACTCATACGGGCATTCAAATAAAACACCCGCCCAAAGTCGTCCTGGTCTGGGAAAACCTCGTCTTGCATCGGCAGGTATACCCCCGCCGAATCCACCAAATAGATTGTGGGAATATGGTTCTCGAGGGCGATGGTCTGCGCCCGAATTACTTTTTTGGCGGTGATGGGAAAAAATGCCCCCGCCTTGACCGTGGCATCGTTGGCAATCAGCATCCAAGGGCGGCCCCCAATCTGAGCCAGCCCCGTAACCGTGCCACCCGCAGGGCAACCCCCCACCTCGAGGTACATTTCCCAACCCGCAAAGGTCATCAGCTCGTCAAAGTAGGAGCCTGGGTCAATCAGTTTGGCAATGCGTTCCCGCGCGGTCAAGCGCCCTTTTTGGTGCTGCCGCATAGTGGCCTTTTCTCCCCCACCCGCTCGAGCCGTTTTTTGATCCCGCCGCAACCGCTCGAGTTCGCTTTCTACATTAGGGATGGATGGGGTTGAGTTCATGGCTCGAGTATAGCAAACGTTTGTTAGTAAGGCTATATCGAAAAATCCACCGCCGTTCGAGTGTGCTTAGCCTCGAGTGGAAGTGGATTTTTCTTAGGCGTCATCGTTGCTAAAACTCTATTTCCTGTCACATGATCCTGACCTCCTTGCGTTGAACATAGGATAGATCAGGGGGTCTTAAAAAAGTCTTAAGGGGTCGAAACGCTCGAGGGCATCACATTTTTTCAGCCCATGTGGGTATATCCGTGGATACACCTGTGGTTAAATGTTCCTTGGCTTTTACCATGTCAAACAGAAAAACCCCGTACAGAACGGGGTTTTATTTGGTGGCGATAGACAGACTTGAACTGTCGACCCCACGATTATGAGTCGTGTGCT
The DNA here is from genome assembly GCA_025359705.1 of Deinococcales bacterium. Lineage (GTDB taxonomy): Bacteria > Deinococcota > Deinococci > Deinococcales > Deinococcaceae > JACMOA01. The sequence goes on from JANYFS010000552.1 coordinate 4,224, forward strand.
CTAACCAACTGAGCTACATCGCCGTGCAAAAACACACCCATTTGAACCGACAACTTCGTTCAAACAGCGCAGAACATAATAGCTCGAGCGGCGTAGTTTTGCAAGAGGGACACATTGCCTGCCCACTGCCACCACTCGAGCGTTATAAAATACCCTCTATGACTTTGGGCTATCCATTAGTCGGTGTGGTGATGGGCAGCCGCTCCGATTTCGAGACCATGCAACACGCTCTTTCCACCCTCGAGGCGCTGTACGTTCCCTTTGAAGTACGGGTGCTGTCGGCGCACCGTACCCCCAATTTGCTTCAGAGCTACGCCACCAGCGCTCAAGAACGCGAGTTTCGCTGCATCATCGCGGGGGCGGGCGGGGCGGCGCACTTGCCTGGAATGCTGGCGGCCTTCACTCGAGTGCCAATTTTGGGGGTTCCTGTGCAGTCTAAGGCGCTTGCGGGGCTAGATTCGCTCTATAGCATTGTACAAATGCCTGCGGGCATTCCTGTCGCCACCTTTGCCATCGGTAAAGCGGGGGCGGTCAATGCCGCACTTTTTGCGGCGGCAATCTGTGCAAGCGAATTTATTCATATCCGTGATGCCCTCGAGCAGTTTCGGCAGGATCAGACTCGAGCGGTGTTGGATGATCCACACTTTGAGGGCTACCCTGCTGCGCCCACTGGGGAAAATACCAACAAAAATACAGGGAAAGATACAGGGGAACTATCTTGAGTTCGCTCGAGGCTCCCACCTTTCCTTTGGCTCCCAATTCGGTGATTGGGATTTTGGGGGGTGGGCAATTGGCTATGATGCTCTCAATTGCCGCTACCGAGCTGGGATTTTTAACCGCCTTTATCGACCCAGACCCACACGCACCCGCGCAAAAGGTCAGCAATCACATCGAGTCCGCTTTTGCCAATCCCGAAACCTTGCTGCTGCTGGCTCAGGCCGCGCAGGTGATCACCCTCGAGTTTGAAAACGTGCCAGACCAAGTGCTGGAGCAGCTCGAGCATTCGGTTTTGGTTTATCCCGCCAAAGAGATCTTTAAAATCTCGAGAAACCGCGTTTTGGAGAAAAAAGCCCTGGTGGTGGCGGGTTTGCAGGTCGCACCCTACTGGGCCATTTTGGGAGGACCTCAGCTCGAGGGGGCTTTGGTTGGGGTGGGCGGCAAAGGGATTTTAAAAACCGCCGAGCTGGGCTACGACGGCAAAGGCCAAAAACGCGTCTCGAGCGAGGCGGAATTGCGGGCGGCTTGGCTGGAGTTGGGCGAGGTTCCGTGTGTTCTCGAGGGGATTGTGCCGTTTGTCCGCGAGCTAAGTGTGCAGGTGGCCCGCAACCCGCAGGGCGAAATTGCGGTATCTGGGGTCTACCACAATACCCATGTGGCTGGGATTTTGCGGCGCAGTGTTTTTGGGGATCACCTCGAGGATGGGACTCGAGAGAACGCCCAAAACATGGCCCGTACCCTTGCCGAAAAGTGGAACGTGGTGGGTTTGTTGACCCTCGAGCTATTTGAATTGGCGGACGGCACGTTGTTGGTCAACGAAATCGCCCCTCGAGTGCATAACAGCGGACACCTCACCCAAAACGGCGGCAACATCAGCCAATTTGAGGCCCAGATTCGGGCAGTAACGGGCTTGCCTCTGCGGGATTTTGCCCCAGGTTTGCCTTGCATGATGGTCAATGTGCTGGGCTGGGAGGAGGGCTGCGAACCCGATTGGAGCGCAATTTTGCGAATTCCTGGCACGCATTTGCATTTGTATGGCAAGAAAAACCGTGCGGGGCGCAAGTTGGGGCATGTGAATATTGTGGCTAGCTCGAGGGGTTCTGGCTCGAGTGGGGCTGGTTTGAGTGTGCGTGAGCAAATCAGCGAAATGCTCGAGCGTGGGGCGATGGTGGAGCGTTTGTTGTTTGGGCAGGTTGCGCTGTGAGTATGGATACAGGCATGGCAACAAACACAGAAACAAATATGGGTACAAGCATGGGAACCTCGAGTCTGGTTTCGCTGGGGGATTTGGCTTGGGATGTGTTGGCAAAGCCCGACACCCCGCTGCTTTCGGGGGGCGATACCACAGGAATGCTCGAGCTTTCGGGCGGCGGCAGTGCGGCAAATCTGGCAGTTTGGGCCGCTCGCACGGGGATGCCCACCACTTTTGTGGGCAAGGTGGGCCGCGATCCTTTTGGCGAATTTGCAGTGCGCGATCTCGAGGCCGAGCAGGTTACGGTGCATCCGATTTGGACGCTCGAGCGGCGTACAGGCGTGGTGCTGGCTCTGATTGACCGTTCTGGGCAACGCTCGATGCTGTCGGGGCAAGGAGCCGATTTTTTGCTGGAACCCAGCGATCTACCGCTCGAGGTATTGCACCGCTGCCAGCACCTGCATCTGACCGCCTGGAGCCTATTTAGCAATCCGCCGCGCGAAGCGGTTCTCGAGGCAGCCAAGCAAGCCAAATCCGCTGGAGCCACCCTTTCACTTGATCCAGGTAGCTTTCAAATGATCATGCAAACGGGCCGCAATACCTTCCTGAGCCTGATGGACAGCTTGCAATTCGATTATTTGCTACCCAACCGCGACGAAGCCAGAGCATTATCGGGGGAAAGTGAGCCACAAGCGATGCTGTCTTGGTTGCATGACCGTTACCCTCGAGCGGTGATTGTGCTCAAGTTGGATGAAGACGGCGTTTTGGTCGGTGAGCCGAACCGCGAACCCCTGCACGTAGCTGCCACCGATGACCGCCCTGTTGATGCTACGGGTGCGGGGGATGCCTTCGGTGGAGCCTTTCTCAGTTCTTACCTACGTTATCATGACCCTCGCAGAGCCGCCAAGCTGGCAGTTTCGGTGGCGGGTTGGGTGATTGGTCGCTATGGGGCGCGGGTTGCGGGGGACTGGGATCTCGAGCAGCGTCTAAACCAGCACCATCAGGAATACCCATGAAGAATACCCATGAAGAATAACCATGAGGAATAACCGTGAGCAATGATCCGCAAAGCCCAAAGACTACCGAAACCCTCGAGGAAAATCTCGAGCGTGAGCAACAACTCGAGCAAAAAAAGCGTCAAGAGCAAGCCCTTTTAAGCGAAGATTTTGACGCGGGTATCTCGAGCGAACATGTCATTCCAGAACCCGATTATTCCAAATCCAATTATCCAGAATTGAACACCAAACAAAATATAATCCCAGACTCGAGCCAAAATGCCGCTGTTTCACTCAAAGATTCAGTCATTCGCCCAGGTCAACCCCCCCTCGAGCGCCCCTCGGCCCGCACCTCTTCAGTCACCTTTAGCCCCGAGGAAGAGTTTTTAAAACTACACGAAACCCCGCTCGAGCCTGTTACAACAAATCCAGAACAGGATTTGGAACAGGATTTACCCAAAGATTTACCCAAAGATCCCGCTCAAGATTTACCCAAAGATTTACCCAAAGATGCTGCTCGAGATTCGGATTTGCCCCAAGATTTGCCCCAAGGTCTGCCCCAAAATTCGCCCCAAAATTTAAATCCAAATTTAAATCCAGATATGCTTCAAGAGCGGGTATCCAAAATTGGCCCCTCGGCCTCAGACCGCATACGACCCACTCGAGTCCCCGATCCCGAAGGTCAAGATGTATTGCTCAAATCCACGGGGGGCGGCTCGCAGCGCGGTTCGCCAAAGAAAGGTTCGGGTGGGGGCAAGTGGTTTGGCTTGGCCTTTTTAGGAATACTAGCGGGCCTTGGTGCGGGGGGTTGGTTGTATTGGCAAGCGGGCCAAGCCGCCACGGGCGCGGCCTTGCAAGAATTTGAAGTCAAACGGGGCATGACCCTGCCCGAAGTGATTACCGAACTCGAGCGCCGCAAATTGATTTCCAATGCAACGGTGGCTCGAGTGGTCTTGCGTGGGCGCGAAACAGGGGCAAAATTGCACCAAGGTTTTTTCACGCTAAGTGGCAAAATGGATCTGACAAAAATTGCCGAAACCCTCGAGGGAGAGCCGCATTTCCCCATTGTGGAGGTACTCATTCCTGAAGGTAAACGCCTTAGCGAAATTGTGGATTTGGTGGCTGCTGCGCCGCTGTCGAGTCGGCTCGAGCTGAAAAAAGCTTTCTCTAATGCGGGGCTTTCTCGGTATGCCAAAGGAACGCTCGAGGGGTTTTTATTCCCTGCCAAATACCCTTTTAACCCCAAAGCCAGCGCCGCCGAGATCACCAAAACCCTAGTCAATCGGGGCAACCAAGAATTTACTGCCAGCAACCTGAACAAAGCCAAAAAACTAGGGCTTTCTCCATTTGGCTGGGTGATTCTTGCCAGTATGGTGCAAGCCGAAGCAGGTTCGACAGCCGAGATGCCCGCCATTGCGGGGGTTTTTCTCAACCGCCTAAAAATTGGGATGCGGCTACAATCCGACCCAACCATCGCTTATGGCCTCAACATTGCCTTACCCAAACTGAACCGCGCTCGCGGCGATTTCGAGCGCGAAACACCCTACAACACCTACAAAATTGCAGGTTTACCCAAAGGCCCGATCAACAATCCAGGCCAAGCCGCACTCGAGGCAGCCATCAACCCAATTTTAAGTGTGAATGGCAAGCCTGCGATTTACTTTTTGCATGGCAAAAATAGCAAACTCTATTTAAATAGCACCTTTAACGATCACCTGCGAGATAACACCTTGCACCGTTAAACTGAACACCTCAACCCTTCAGCCGACCTTGATACTCGATTCGTCCATGCTCGAGGCGCATCAGATGGGTGGCACTTTCGGGGATGTCTTCTGGGCGGTGGGCAATTAAAATAAAGCGGGTTCGCTCGAGGGCAGAAATGCGCTGCATCAGACGTTTTTTACTGCTCGAGTCCAGATAATCGAACGGTTCATCCAAAATAATGATCTCGGGATCGGCAACCAAGGCGCGGGCCAGCAGGCATTTCTTGATTTCACCCGCCGACATCTGATTGGCGGGGCGTTTTGCCAGATGATCAATCTCGAAAAAATCCATTAACACAGCAATTTTGCTTTCCTGCGCGGGGCTGAGCGGGGGGGCAATCCCAATAAAACTTTCAAACCCCGAGGCCACCAAAGTATGGCCCGTGGCGCTGATGTCCGAAACATTGAAGCGGTGCGCCGAAGTGATTTCGCCCGAGACCAAGGTGATCCGTTTCCAAAGATCCCAGCTCGAGCCTGTTTCCTTACCAAAACGCCGCACAATCGCGGGTTTCGTGCCGCCCAGCAGTGGGTAAAGTTCCCGCCGAATCAACTTGCATAAACTGCTCTTCCCTGCCCCGTTGTGGCCCAAAATCACCCAATTTTGGTCGGATTCCATCGTCCAAGAAATATCGGTTAAAACCAAGCTCGAGCCGCGCTTGACATGCACATGCTCCAGTTCGATGAGTTTTTGGATTGGTTTTTGGGGAGCGAGGTGTAAGACTGCTGCACTCGAGCCAACCACAAAAGTCTTTGGCAGCGCGACATCTCGAACTTTCCCAGCCTCGAGCCATAATTCGTGGGTGGCAAACTCCAGTTCCCCCTCGAGCCTGTGGCCTGTGTAAACCGTGGGAATATGCTGGCTCAGTTCACGCATCTGTTCGCGCAAATGCACACTGGTGGCTTGGTCAATGCCTTCAAAAAACTCGTCCAGCAGCAGGGCCAAAGGGTCGCCAACCAGGGCGCGAGCCAACAAAACTTGGCGGCGTTGCCCGTTGGATAGGCTGCGAATATCCCGCTCGAGCCAGTCCGCCAACCCTAGCCCTTCGGCTTGCTCGAGCAGACGGGCTTTTTGTTCGCTCGAGAGGCTACGGTGTGGCAGCAGCTCACCATAAAACCCGCTGGCAATCACTTGGCGCACACTGAGGGCATATCCACTCGAGAGATACCAATCTTGGCTTTCGGGCGAAATCAAAGCAATATGGTCTTTGACACTCAGCGGGCTGGTTCGCAGCGTACCGTCCAAAAAATACCGCCGCTGGCCCCCAAAATCAAACCACTGATCCCCCTTGATCACCCGCAGCAAGGTACTTTTCCCCGAGCCATTGCGCCCCCGCAAAGCCCACGTCTCGCTAGGTCGCCAGCGCCAATCTATCCCCTCGAGGGCTAGGTTTTTTTCCCCGCTAGGCAGGGTTCGGGTCACAGAAATACGCTCGAGTTGAATTAAGGGATGGGTCATGGGGGTTTGTCTTCCGTTGTGCATTGTCAATTGTTAAGTATATTATATTTTCCTCGAGATTCTTTCAATTATGCAGCATATTTAGACGTGTAATTCAATGTTAGCTCGAGATTTCGCGTACTGAGAGGGTTTGAAACCCTGCCCTACTTGGCCTCTTTTTATGCAGTCTCGAGCCACTAATCTTTTAATCTTTTATGGATAACGAACAACGGATAACTATTCTTCACCCGTATTGCACTCGAGGGTCTAAATAGGCGTAACTCAAATCTACTAACAAATTCACCACCGATATAATCAGTGCAGCAAAAATAACTCCACCCTGAATCACAGGATAATCTCGCTCGGTAATACCTTGATACACCCAAGAACCCAAGCCAGGCCAACTGAAAATGGTTTCGGTCAGTACTGCCCCTCCAAGCAAGGTACCAATTTGTAAACCAATGATGGTACTGATTGGCAACATGGCATTTCTTAAGGTATGTTTCAAAATAATTTTGCGGTACTCGAGTCCTTTGGCTTTGGCAGTGCGTACATAGTCTTGGCTCAATACCTCGAGCATACTCGAGCGGGTAATGCGGGCAATGATTGCCATAGGAATGGTGCCTAAAGCAATTGAGGGCAAAATTAGGTGTTTCAAGGCGTTAAAAGCAGACTCGAGCTTGCCTTGAATTAGGCCGTCCAATACAAAAAGCCCCGTTACCGTTTGTATTTTCAGGTCACTATCGAGCCTCGAGCTAGGCGGTAGCCACTTCAGCACCACTGCAAAAAAGTACACCAGCACCATGCTCAACCAAAACACGGGCATACTGACCCCCACCAAACTGATCGCCATAGCAGTGTTATCCAGTGGGCGGTTGCGGTTGAGTGCAGCAATAATTCCAGCGGGTAAGCCAATCAACAGCGCAAAAAGCATTGCGCCAAAAGTCAGCTCCACCGTAGCAGGGAAGCGGCTTTTCAGCTCATCTGCCACAGGGATTTGGCTATTGATCCCCACCTGCAAATCTCCACTCAGCAAGCGCCCCATAAAACGTGGATACTGGGCATCCAAAAGCTGACTGGGGTTCTCGAGGTTTAGAAAAACGGGCTTATTCAAACCCAGTTTTTCGGTCAAGGCCGCCACCGCCTCGGGGCTACCCCGTTCGCCCAGCATCACTACTGCGGCATTGCCCGGAAGCGCCCGAATAAATCCGAAGACCACAAAGGAGATCCCAAAAAGCACCGTGATCATCCGAATTAAACGTCGAAAAATAAAAATTGCCATCGCTAATCCCTTCCCCCATCCGATTCCTGACTGCATTGCTCTCGAGATCATCGAAAAAAACCGTTACGAAAAAACGGGGCAATATGCCCCGTTTTAAGTTATCTAAAACTTATTTACCTTCGATGCTAATGGTATTGAAGGCTTCGCTACCCAGTGGGCTGGGAATCCAACCCTTGACGTAACTGCGGGTGGCAGCCAAGGGGCGGCTATGCACCATTGGAATGCGGACGTTGGCAGCATAGGTTAGCTCGTGCAGTTTGGCGTAGGCCACTGCTTTGTCCGATTGCTTAACCGCAGCCCGACCCTTAACCAGCAGATCATTGATTTCTTGGGGTTGATAGTTGCTGTCGTCGGAAGATTGGGGGCCATAGTAAGCGCTGTAAAAGTTATCAGGATCGCCGTAGTCACCGGTCCAGCCAATCATGTACATGTCAAAACCAGGCTCTTTGTTGCGGTCTTGCAAATACTTGGCCCAGTCTTCGGTCTTCAGGTTGACCTTGATACCAATACCCGCCAAATCTGCCGCAATTGCTTCGGCAATGGGTTTAGGTTGAGGGAAATAAGGGCGCGAAACAGGCATGTACCACAAATCCACAGTAAAGCCGTTGGGATAGCCGCCATCGGTCAGCATCTTTTTGGCAGCTTCGGGGTCGAACTTGTAATCGGTAGGCACATTTTTGCTGTTGCCCCACTCGAGGACGGGGGGCAAGAAGGAAGCATTAGAGGTTCCCAAACCGTTCCAGAAAGCATCCACAATGGCTTTCTTATTGACTGCCATGCTGATTGCCGCCCGCACTTTATCGTTTTTCAGATCTTTGTTTTTGTAGTTCAAGCTCAAGAAACCCACATTGAAGGCGGGCTTGAGTACCGCAGTCAGGGTTTTATCGGCTTGTACCGTTTTATAATCGGCGGGCAACAGATCGCTGGTAAAGTCGATGGTTCCCGCACGAAGTTCATTCAATCGGGCGCTACCATCTTTGATAAAGCGGAAGATCAACTTATCCACTTTGGCTTTATCGCCCCAATAGCCGAGGTTGGGTTTGAACTCGAGGCGGTCTCCAGTTTTCCAGCTTTCCACAATAAATGCGCCCGTTCCGACTGCCAAGCCTGCGGGGGTTCCATATTTGATGCCTTGGGTTTTAATGGCAGTGGGGCTGGCAATACCGAAGTAGCCACCTGCAAACAAATCAGGCAAAGCAGTGTTGCCCGAGTTCAGGATAATTTTGAAGCTGTAGGCACTGATTTTGGTGATGCTCTTAATCACACTTTTGGGATCACCCTTGGGGCCGCCAAAAAAGTCGCCCCAGATCTCGAAGGTGCGCCCACCGGTTTCACGGAATCCGTTGGGATCTTTGGGATCCCACCAGCGGTTCAGGTTAAAAATGGCAGCATCAGCATTGAACGGCGTACCGTCGGTAAATTTAACATCTTTACGCAGAGTAAACGTCCATTCGGTAGCGGTTTTGTTGGAGCGCCAGCTCGAGGCCAGTGCGGGTTTCAGTTTGGTGGTTCCATCCTCGAAATCGACCAGATAGTCATAGATTTGGCGCTGCGGATAAATCGAGTTGCCATCGGTGATATTTCCCGACTCGAGCGAAACAGGCTCTCCACCCGCACCATAAACCAGAGTACCTGCGGCGAGGGTATTGCCTGCAAAGCCAAGTGCCAGAAGAGCTGAAAACGTGATCAACTTCATGCGTACTCCTTAAAAATGAGGATTTTTGCTCGAGAGTAAGGTCAGACGACCCCAACAATGTGGTATGCAGCGGTATACCAACCACGGTTTTGACTAAAAGTACCACAGCGTTTGAACTTCACACAGCCTACGGGTCACACCCCCATTTGTCAAGGCATAGTGAAGCGCGGTATTCATTGGTCGGTTCGATAAAAATACGGCTTATGCACTCGAGTATGCAGCCTGATGTGACCTCAAATTCCCAAATGTTTCCCTCGAGCCAAGAAAGAAAATCCACAAAAGAAAAAAGCGACACCGAAGTGCCGCTCGAGTTAAAGATGTTAAAGCTCAGATGTTAAAACATAGTGAAGATTACTGCTTGGGGTTGATGATTTTAACTTCGCCCACCACTTTAGGCTCGAGGTCATCACCAATTTTGATAATGAACAACTTCACTTCTTTGCGGTCACCAATACTGTTAAACTCGATTTTGCCCGTCAAACCAGTCATTTTCACGCCACGAATGCCTTTCTCCACCATTTCACGGGTGGGAACATCCTTGCTGGTGCCGATGGCATTTTTAACACCTTTCAAGATCACTTTCATGGCATCATAACCCGTGATCGAGAATCCGCTGGGTTCTTTACCAAAAGCTTTGGTAAAGTTGGTAACAAACTTTTTGGCAGTGGGGAATTTCTCGGGGGGTGCCGAAACCGTGGTGTAGTAGGCATTTTTCGCGCCTGCACCTGCGATTTTCAGCAAGGTGGGGTCGTCGTAACCGTCGCCACCCATCAGGGGAGTGGTGATGCCCGCTTCACGGAGTTGCTTGAGGAACACACCCGCTTGGTCGTAAATACCGCCCAAGTAAATCACATCTGGCTTGAGGGCTTTGATTTTGATGACCAAGGGTTGAAAGTTGGTTTTCTCGTCGGTACCTTCGCTGGCTACGATGTTGATGTTTTTGGACTTGAGGTATTTTTCCACTTCGCCCGAAAGACCCGCACCATACGAAGTTTTATCGTTGAGGACATAAACCGACTTGGCTTTGAGGGTTTCGATGATGTACTTGGCTGCACCTGGGCCTTGTGCATCATCGCGGGCCACGACACGGTTCATGTTTGCCAAACCCCGATCCGTCACTTCGGTACCGGTGTTGGCAGGCGAGACAAAAGACAAGTGATAATCCTTGACGGCTAGGGATGCAGGCTTAACCACACCCGAGTTATTGGTTCCCATGATGGCAAGCACATCGTTATCGGAAGCCAAACGTAGTGCGGCGGCCTTGCCCACATCGGGGGTGGCTTGGTCGTCGGTAGGCACGAACTGAAGGTCAAAACCCATTTTCTTGAATGCAGCTTTTTCTTCGTTCAGGGCCAATTCTGCACCCAACTTCTCAAGTTCACCAATGCTGGACTGGGGGCCAGACAAGGGGGTCAAGCTGGCGATTTTGATCACCTTGAGGGTTTGCGCGTTTGCAGCGCCCATTGCAAGTGCAGCAGCCAGTACCAACAGAGTCGAAATTTTCTTCATGTGATCTCCTTGAGGTTGGACAGATCTTTCTGCCCGTGATGTGTAACAGGTTGATTTTGTCGTGTGCTTACGCTTGTGGGAAAGATCTTACACCAAAGCAAGATGAAAGAAAAGAAGGTGTAAGTGAACAGACTCGGTTACTCTAAACCTATTCAGATCGGTTTGTCAATGATGTCGGTATATGAGGTAAGTATATGAGGTAAGTATACGGTCTCTATACACTCGAGACTTATAGGCTCAAGCATCCCATATAAAGATTCAATTCAAATTCATCATGCAAGATCTATATAATAATCTATATAATATAAGATCTACATGATGGAAAGCTGATTGAGTTAAGTGGGTTTCTTAGTTTATTTTAATTGAAAAATCAGAGCTGTCAAAAGAAGTGGCCCCAGATCTCTAAAAAGCATCTTAAGCTCGAGGGGGCCAGTCTCTTCCTTTAACCTCCCAGATATGCCTCACGAATGCTGTCATCTTTCGCCATATCTGCAGCGTTGCCGGTGCTGCGAATGACCCCTGTTTGCATCACATAAGCACGGTGAGCCACACTCAGGGCCATCAGTGCGTTTTGTTCGACCAGCAAAATTGTGGTGTTGCGTTCTTTGTTCAACTTGACAATAATGTCGAAGATGGTTTCCACAAACAGCGGCGACAGTCCCATGCTGGGTTCGTCGAGCAGCAGCAGTTTGGGGTTGGTCATCAGCGCACGGGCCATAGCCAACATCTGCTGCTCGCCCCCCGATAAAGTTCCGCCCAACTGATTTTTACGTTCGGCAAGGCGGGGAAATAGGCTAAAACCTTCATCCATACGGCTTTGAATG
>JANYFS010000590.1 GCA_025359705.1 Deinococcales bacterium
CCTTAAACTTTTACACCAACTGATTTTCGGTATATCAGCAGGCTCGAGCGCCCACACAGCCTCGAGCCTGTTTCTTTATTTCACCTCGAGCAAAGCGTCCAAATGCGCCCATAGTGCGGGTAGCCATTCGCCTCGAGTGGGGTAGAGCGCTGCCCGAAAGCTCACATGTTCACTACGGTAGCGCTCGAGCTTGTGGGGTACGCTGTCCCGAATGCAGGCTTCCACATTGGCGATGCGGTCTGCCAGTTTGAGGGCTACTGCCAGCGGATGCGCGGCAATTTTGGGATAGGTGGCCTGTTTTTTTCGGTCTCTGGTATCGCCTGGTTCGTCGGTGACACGTTGTACCAACTCGAGGGTAAGTGGGCCTGGGGTGCCGATTTCTAGGATTTTATGGGCCTCGAGCGCGGTATCTTCTAGGGTGTCGTGCAGCCATGCAGCGCACAGCAACGCCTCACCTTCTGGGGTGGCGGAGGTGATTCCAAAGCGCAGGGCGGTGGCGGCTACCGCTGCCAAATGCACCGCATAAGGCAAATCGCCATAACGTTGTGTGGCATGTGCCGCTCGAGCCAATGCTTCTGCCCGCTCGAGGGGGGTTGAGGTGGGGGTGGTCATGGTTTACACTTTAAAGCAATAGCCGTACTTTGTGTGTTGATATGAGTTTAAATAGGGGTGTATGTGATGCAAGACATTTGGCAGCAGGCGGAAAACAATATGATCATTGCCCGTGTAGTTTGGTTTCTTTTTTTGGCAATTATAATTGGTATTGTAATATGGGCTTATCGATATAAATCACTACAATCAAAAGAACAATATCAACAACAAAACGAAGCACAATCAGAATATGATTATCGGTTAGCCCTTGCAAAATTAAATTCAAACCCCGCAAATACTCAAATCAAAGCGGATGTCGATATGGCAAAAAAGTTATACCGTGGAATGTTACTCGAGCGTGTTGACTCTCGCACCGCAGATTATCTGGTTGAAAAGTTGACCAATGAAATATTACCCGTGCCTAATATGTTACCCTCGAGCGCAGATGAGCTACAAAAATTCGCCAAACTTTTTGCCGATGGGGTTATTACCCAAGCAGAGTTTGACGAAGCAAAACGCAAAATTTTAGCTGCATAATAAAATTTCCCTCGAGCGAGTTGGGATTTAACTTCTCTCGAGGGGGGATTCGACTCGAGATGCAATATCATCACCCAAACGTAAAAAGTGCTTTGCATTGAGTGTGACCAGCGAATCTGCACCAGCTTTCAAAAAGGCTTGGGCATGAAGGATGTCGTAAACGGCTCCACCACTTAAATGCAAATTTTTAGCTCGAGCAAAGGCGGCTAGATAATCATCAGATCCTAAATCTACAACCTTAAATTTCTCGAGTAAGCGTTCAATTATTGCTTCCGCTATTGCAGGTTTGTACCGAGTTTGAGGGTTAGTCGTTAGACCCGAAAATAGTTCGGCTAAACCATGCGTACAAATAAACCCTTGAACATCTCCTTCATGTACTTGGGCGAATCGTAGCGCAGACCAAGTGTATAACGGGTGACTCTTTACTAGCCCTGCAATAAGCGCTGAAGTATCAAATAGTTTTTTTCTTACCATAAATCTCTAGCTCGTAGTTCATAGATTTCACGCACGATGTTGTCGTTGAAGGGAACATTGGAATCAATGACCAAAAATCCGTTTTCCTCTATCAAAACGGCATCCCTAGCAGCGGCTTCGAGCGTAACTTTACCATCCTCAATATACAGATCCAACTTCTCGCCTGCTTCGAGATGTAAGAGTTCACGAACTTTTTTGGGTAACAAAATGCGCCCAAACTTGTCCATCTCGAGGGTCACATGTACTTTGGTGTTGGGTAGAGTTGAGCTGGTCATGGCAATATTTTAACAAATTTGCCAAATTTAACTGGTGCTTGACTTTCATTCCTCCTCGAGTTCCCCATACCACACTGCCCGCATCTCTTCACTGCGCTCGAGCAACTCGGAAAGGCTGCCTTGATCCTCGAGCCGTCCATCTTTAAGCACAATAATGTGGTCTGCGCGGCTTAGTGCGGCTTTGCGGTGCGAAACCACCAATAAGGTGGCTTGCAAAGTCTGATCCACCCCGTGCCATAGCGCGTTTTCGGTGCGAACATCCAGGGCACTCGAGAGGTCGTCGAAGACCAAAAGCTCTGCCGCTCGAGCGAACATACGGGCAGCGGCGGCCCGTTGCATTTGCCCACCCGAAAGCTTGACCCCTTTGGCCCCCACCAGGGTATCCAAACCCCGCTCGAGCCAACCCACATCCGAGGCCAATTGGGATAGCTCGAGAGCGTTGTTTAAATTCTGTTCGTCCGCACCCAACACTACATTTTCCCGCAGGGTCTCCGAAAAAAGGCGCGGATTTTGTGCGGTATAGCTCGAGCGGGGCGGTACAAAAAAGGTAGCAGGGTCTGTAACTTGTACGCCGTTCCAAAAAATCTGCCCTTGGCTGGGAATCAGGCCCAACATGGCCCGTAGCAAAGTGGTTTTGCCCGCGCCCATCCGCCCAGTAATCACCGTAAAACTGCCCCGCTCGAGGGTAAAACTCAGCTCAAAAATCCCCCGTCCATTCTCGAATTCGGCAGTTAAGTTGCTCACCTCGAGGGTATGCAGTGGCTCCTGCTGGATTTTGGGGAGGGGCTTTTCACTTTTGAATTCTTGATCAAAAAGTTGCAGGTTGTGCTTTTCCACTATCTTCTCGAGGGGTGCATCCACCATCAGGCGGCCCATCCGCTCGAAGCTGACTGTAGTGCGGCGGGTTTGGGCCAGGGCATCGCCAAAAAAGTTCATGCAGTTGGCAAGGCGCGGCAGGTAGGCGGCAAACAGCGCAAAAGATCCCAACGTAAAGCTGCCTTCGCGCATTTGGGTTGCCATCAGCAGCAAAATCAAACCCGTTCCCACCGACACCATATTGATATTCACCGAGCGAATAAATTCGGTGAGTAGGGTGTCGTTTAGGGCGGCGCGGCGGCGCTCCTTACCCAAAAAAGTCAGGTGATCCACCATATTTTGCTCTCTCGCCGCTAGTTTGACCGCTTGGATGCT
>JANYFS010000604.1 GCA_025359705.1 Deinococcales bacterium
TACGGATCAATAATAACTGGTGAGCACATGTTTGTTGTAGCCATAGTGGATAGGTTCGCTGCTTTTGATGTATCAGTGCCCACCTTGTAAACGAGAATCCCTTCCGTATTCAGCCTTACCTCACCCGTATTCACCAGTGGGGTATTCAAAATGGGTGTGGTGGGGTTACTGGTGTTGGGCAGGCTCGAGCCGCAGCCAATCATCAGGGCGGCGGTCATCAGGACAAGGCTAGAGCGAAAAAGTGTGTGTGTGTGTGTGACTTCATGGTTTTATGCTCCTAGAATCCAGAATATTGCTAGGTGAACTGTACTCAAAGTTACAAGCATCCTATTGTAAGATTTAAACTTTATGAATTTATTTTCATCAAATTGACATTTTTTGAAAATGGTAAAATTACAGCTTAAAAACTTTGTTAAACGTACTTTTTCAAGAAACTTCCAGATTTTATTATGTAAATTATTAGAAAAGTACCAAAGAATCTTCTCATACTTTCTTTCACATCTACTTAGTATTAAACCAATTCTCCAGCCCCTAAACCCGCTCGAGGTTCTAAATCAATGTGCCTTCCTAAACTTGCCTAGACAACCATCTCGAGGGGAGCTGATACAATGAATCACGGTGTTGTGAGTGCCGTGATTTTTTTTTACAGATCACCGCCTACAGCTAAATAATCTGGCGAGCCGCAAGATATGTGGCTCGAGGGACTCTTTTGGTTTGCAAGAATAGTTTGCAAGAATAGTTCGCAAGAATGGTTTGCAAGAACCAAAAGAAGACTGATAAAGTGAGGTTTGTATGGCGGGAATTGTAATTTTGGGCGCACAGTGGGGCGATGAAGGTAAGGGTAAGATCACCGATTTCTTGGCTCCAGAGGCTAATTTTGTGGTGCGGTATCAGGGCGGAGCCAATGCGGGGCATACCGTGACTGCCAAGGGCCAAACCTTCAAACTCAATTTGTTGCCCAGTGGAGTGTTGCACTCCAATACAGTCAGCATTTTGGGTGATGGCATGGTGATCGACGCTTGGAAGTTCCTCGAGGAGCGTCAAAACTTGCTTTCGGGGGGCCTCGAGCCTGTGCTATACATCTCTGACCGCGCCCATTTGGTGTTGCCGCATCATAAATCGGTGGACAGCAAAAAAGACTTTGTGGGAACCACCGGGCGCGGTATTGGTCCCGCTTACGCTGACAGGGCTAGGCGGGTAGGAATTCGTGCGGGGGATTTGGCGGACGAAAGCATTCTGCTCGAGCGTTTGGCGCGTTTGATCGAAGCCAAGCCCAATTCCACCAAAGATGTGGGCTGGATCAGCCCCGAAAAAGCCCTCGAGGATTTGCAGGCGTTGCGCGAAAGTATTGTGCCTTTTGTGCGCGATACTGGCACCATGCTGCGCCAAGCGGTCAAGGCGGGCTATAACATCTTGTTTGAAGGCGCACAAGCCACCTTGCTGGATCTGAACTACGGAACCTATCCGTTTGTTACCAGTTCGCACCCCACCGTGGGCGGGGTTTTGGTGGGGGCAGGGGTCAGCCACAAAGCCATCGACAAGGTGTATGGGGTTGCTAAAGCCTTTAATACACGGGTGGGCAACGGCCCCTTTCTCACCGAGGTTTTTGGTGAGATGGAACACCGCTTGCGCGGCGACGGTAGCCAACCGTGGGACGAATTCGGTACCACCACGGGCCGCGCCCGTCGGGTGGGTTGGCTCGATCTCGAGCTGCTGCGCTATGCGGTGGATGTCAATGGTTTGGACGGCCTGGTGATCAACAAAATGGATGTTTTGGCGGGCCTCGAGCAGATTCCAGTGTGTACCGGTTATGGCAGCAGTGGCGAGGCCATCATCAAAATGATGCCCGGTTGGGACAGCACCGAAAAAGCCACCAGCCGCGAAACCTTACCTAAAGCGGCCCAAGCCTACCTCGAGCTGATTGAGGAGCAAACCGCCTGCCCTGTAGTGATCTTTTCCTGTGGGCCCGAGCGGGAAAAAACCTTTGGTGAAGTGCATTGGGGTTGAATTGAGGTTGGGTTGAGGTTGGGTTGGAGTTGAACTTGAGCTGAACTCGAGCTGAATGGGGTTGAATCCCTACAATCTGAGCGCAAATCCTCTTACAGTTGCGGGAACTGTTGAGCTTTAGACTGTGCCTCACCTTAGATTTTTTGCTTTCGATATTTGCTCGAGGTCAGAATCTTACACACTCTAAGTTCATGCGCCATCCGAATTCAGCGCCATTTCAATCCCGTTCCCATAGGAGTTTCCCAGATGACTTTAGCCAAAGACCGCCCCGCTACCCTTGCAACCCTAACTCAGCAGTGGCTCGAGCTGGTTGGAGAAGATCCTAGCCGTGAGGGGCTGATCAAAACTCCACAACGGGTAGAAAAAGCGTGGGGCTTTATGACCAGTGGCTACCAACAACAGCTCGAGGTGGTGGCAAACGATGCGGTTTTTGCTGCCGAGGGTAGCGGAATGGTGGTGGTCAAAGACATCGAGTTCTATTCGATGTGCGAACACCACATGTTGCCCTTTTTTGGACGGGCGCATATTGGCTATATTCCCAATCAAAAAATCTTGGGTTTGTCCAAATTTGCCCGAATCACCGATATGTTTGCCCGCCGTTTGCAAGTTCAAGAACGGATTACCACCCAAATTGCCGATGCCATTCAAGAATTGCTCGAGCCTGCGGGGGTAGCGGTGGTTCTCGAGGGGGTGCATCTGTGCATGGCCATGCGCGGAGTGGAAAAGCAACAATCTTCCACCACAACGTCGTGCATGTTGGGAGTGTTCCGCGAGGATGGGCGCACTCGAGCCGAATTTTTGGAGAACATTTCAACGCGGTTTAGGTTGCGCTGAGTGCGCACTTAAATCCCAAAATGCTACCGTAACTGTCCCACTCGAGCCGAGTGGGATTTTTTTGTAACTCTGTCTCATATATTCATATTCGAAATCGGCTACAATACAATTAAGGTTGGTTAAAGATCCTAAAAAATCCATAAAACCGCGAACCTTAAACTCGCGAACCTTAAACCCGTGCAAATCTAAAAACCCCAGTTGTAGGAGTCATTATGAAAAAAATCACCACTCTAGCTGCTGCCCTCACCCTCACCACTTTTGGCTCGAGCCTTGCTGCTCCCTATGTTTCGCCCGATGATAATCTCAAGGGTGTCACTTTGTGTGTCGATAACAACTCTTTTCAAGCAAAAATTGGCGGTCTAACCACTACTTCTAGCAACTTGGCCCAAACTTCCTACGATTACTTTGTAGCACAAGCCACCGCTAAAAAAATCTCTTTTAAAGAGTTAGGCGACAAAACCTGTACCGATTGGGCTGTAAATTTAGATTTTGGAGCCACCACAGGTACACCTCGAGCTTGGTACGGTGATATCTGGGTGAGCGATACGGGTGCGTATGCTTCGTTGAATGCCAAAGACCTTTATCTGAACCCCGTTACCGTTTGGGAAGACTCTACTTATGGTGTGCTTCCCGATAATGATGGCATCACTGCCTACTTGATTGATCAAGGTAAAAGTCTGGTAGATAGTTTGCTCAATGCTTACGTTAAAATCAATAAATAAAAAATCTGAATTAATTTTGAAAAACCAAACGCTCGAGCTTGTTTTAATAATTGGCTCGAGCGTTTTTTATGTTTATTTTATATTTACTTTAATTATATTTACTTTGTGTTTGATTATTGTGCAAGCGCAGTGTTCACGGATTCGCTCGAGGTTGTAGTCTCGAGTTCGATCATGCGGTAGCCGTAGGCATTGATCACTCGGATGCCTTCTGGCGAAATATATTCGTGTTTTTTACCTTCGTATTCGTGAATATGCCCATGTACCACCAGTTTAGGGTGATAACGCTCCATAAACCTCGAGATTTCGGGACAGCCTCGGTGGGCAAAATCTTGGCCCGCATGTGGCCCCAGTGGGGGAGCGTGGGTCAGCAAAATATCCACAGGGCGCTTTTTTTTCAAACGGCGCACGGTTAGTTGTGCGTCCAAACGCCGAAACCCCGTCCAAGCTTCCATCGGGGTGTATTGTCCATCACCCTTTTCGCGGTATTTGGGAACCCCACCCCAGCCCGCAATGGTCAGACCCGCCACATCCAAGATGCGCCCGTGGGCGTTGATCACCCCGCCTGGTTCGCGGGGTATGCCATTTTCGATCAGCATTTCATTGTTGTGGTTGCCATGCACATACACCACAGGGCAAGTCAGTTTGGTAGCCACAAATTCCAGATAAGACCCCGCCAAATCGCCCGCTGCCAAAACCAGATCGATCTCGGGGATATTTTGGGGAAAGCTGGTGCGGTAGACAAAGGGATGTTCATAGTCTGCGATTAACATGATTCGCAGGGGGTTTTTTGGGGTATGTATGGTGCTGAAAGGACCAATCATCAAGTGACCTTGGGTGAAACGGAGTGGAGCTGAATGGGATTTTGGGTAGGGCTGTAAACAAAAGTTTTTCGCAGTCTAGCAGCTCGAGGAGTGGGACATTGCAAGCTAAATCCGAGTTTGATGTGAGGTTCTAGTGCGAGTGTGGCCTGAGTGTGGCTCGAGTGTGCTGGGTACGTTCGTACTCTAAAACAGAATCTGAACTGGGTACACTGTCCTAAGTAAGCTCGAGGTAAAGCTTGAGGGTCCAACTTTAAAGTGTAAGGGAGCATAAAATTATGGAATACCGCAGGTTATATGGTACTGATCTCACGGTCAGCGCCTTGGGTTTTGGGGTTTGGACGGTGGGAACTACGTGGTGGGGCGTGAAGGATGAAGCCTTGGGTATTCGCTTGCTCGAGGGTGCTTTTGATGCGGGCATCACTTTTTTTGATACCGCCGATACTTACGCCAGTGGCAAAGCCGAAGAAATTTTGGTGAAGGCGCTGGGTCACGCTCGAGCGAAAATGGTGATTGCTACCAAGTTTGGCTACGACATCTACAACAATCCTGAACGGGCAGGCCAACAAGAGCGCCCCCAGGATTGGTCGCCGAAATATATGCGAAAGGCGCTCGAGGGCAGCTTAAAACGCCTCCAAACCGACTATATCGACTATTACCAATTGCATAACCCTCGCCTTGATGCCATTTTGCAAGATGATTTATGGGCCGAACTCGAGCGGGCCAAAAGCGAAGGGCTGATTCGAGCTTACGGAACTGCGCTTGGCCCCGCACTCAACGAGCGGCAGATCGAAGAAGGCATTGCCAGCATTGTGCAGCGCAAGGCTCCCACCCAAATCATTTACAACTTGCTCGAGCAGGTTTTAGGCCAAGGCATTTTCGAGACCGCCCAGCGCGAAAATGTGGCGGTTTTGGTGCGGGTTCCGCACGCTTCGGGTTTGCTCGAGGGGTATATGAACCAAGACACCACCTTTGAACCCGGCGACCACCGTAACTGGCGCATGACCACCAACGAAAAGAAAAAAGCTTGGCTCGAGGATGGTTTGGAAAAAGTCAAACAGCTCGAGGAATTTTTGCTGGAGGGTAGAAGCATTGCTCAAGCCGCGATTCAGTTTTGTTTGCAGCAAAAAATGGTTTCTTCGGTGTTTCCCAATATCTATGACCAAAAAGGTTTGGAAGATTTTGTGGGAACCTTTAGCGCACGTCCGCTCGAGCAAAGTGAATTTGACCGTGTACAAAGTTTATATGCTGATAATTTTGGTTTGCAAACCAATCTCATTGGTGAAGTAATTGGACAGGGGATTAAATGAGTGAGCATCCTCGAGCAAGTAATACATCTGGTAATCCATCTGGTAATCCAATCCCCGAAAATACTGATCCAAAACCCCCAGGCCGCCCCAAAATGATGGTGGATCTCGATCCCAGCGGGCAACTCTCCCAAAAGGAACCTGACCGCCAGAACCGCCAGTTTCTCAACTACGCTTTCTACAAACTCGACCCCGCCTTCAGACGGCTCGAGGTAGATGTGCGCCGTGAAATGCGGGAAGAATTTGAAAACGCGCTCGAGGGTTGGCTGACGGCCCCCGCCGAGGCGGGGCGCATCTTGCGTACCTACAGCACCATAGGCACACGGGCCGATGCGGATTTTATGCTGTGGCGCATTGTTTTTTCGCTCGAGGACTTTCATGAGGGCCAAGTTGCGCTCAACCAAACCCGCTTGATGGGCTATCTGACCCAGCCCTATAACTACATTTCGATGCAAAAACGCAGCCCCTACGTCAACCGCATCGAAGGCAGCGGACATGGCCTCGAGCTGTTGCCTGGGCAGGGTAAGTATTTGTTTGTGTATCCGTTCATCAAGACAAGAGCATGGTACGACCTTTCGCCGCACGCCCGCCAAGGCATGATGGACGAGCATATTCACGCTTCGGTTCCGTTCAAGGGCATTCGCTTAAATACCAGCTACAGCTACGGTATCGATGATCAAGAATTTATTGTGGCCTTCGACAGCGATTTTCCTCAAGAATTTGTGGATCTGGTGGGCCGCTTGCGCTATACCGAAGCCAGCCTGTATACCTTGCGGGATGTGCCGATGTTTACCTGTCTGAAACGCAGTATCCCTGAATTGCTGGCGGCTTTGGGTTAAAGGAAGGGTTTTAGCCTCAATGGTTCGGAAGATTTTTCTTAATTTGTTTGCCAGACGCATTTTTTCT
>JANYFS010000613.1 GCA_025359705.1 Deinococcales bacterium
CAGATTGGCATACCCAAGGGCAGTAGCAGTGACGGTTAATGGCCCAACTCGGTCTGGAGTCAGAAATGCCGCATTGATTCCTGGAACCAAAGTCCCGCTCGAGGCTGTCCAAGCAATATCTACATGTGCACCATTGGGAAAACCCCAAGCTGAAGCGGTCAGGTTTACTCTTTGGCCCAAGTTGATCGAACTGGGGCCAACAATTCCCACTCGAGGGGTCAACAAACTCACTTGGATGGTGGTTTGTACCGGTGGGTTGCCTGCGGCTTGAATAGTGATCACATCGCTGTCCCCACTCGAGGGGGCGGTGTAGGTGGCAAGAGTATTGGTTGGGGTGTTGCCTATTGCGCTCGAGGCGGTGGTGAAGGTTCCGCGTTGAGCAGTCCATACGAGGGGTTGGCTACCAATCCACGAGGCCCGCAAAGTTCTGCTTTGGGCTTGAAACATCGACAAAGTAGGTTCGATTCCAATGCTGGTAGGAACAATCACATCGATGGTAGAGGTATCGGTAACACCTTGCAAGTTGGCAGTGATGGTGACTTTGCCCGCAGTAACAGGGCTAGTGAAGGTAACAGAACCGTCCGCGTTGCTTTTGAGGGTTCCACTCGAGGCACTCCACATCACTTGGTTGGGTGTGGCTGCGGGATTTACAATAGGGCGCAAAATATAATCTTGCTGGGTGGCAAGAGTAACAGAAGCGGGTAACACCGTCACCGAGGGTTTGAGTGGATCGATGGAAGGGGCTTGGGTAGCAAAAGAATCATCTTGAGTAACAGTGACATCAAAAGTGCAGTCTTTGAGGGTTTCAGGATCAATCACTCCTGCATTTTTACATTTTTGTTCGGCAATGGCTAAGTCGCTGGGGGCAGGAACATACGCTGCTGGAAAATTACGATTTCTAAAGGTATCGGTTGTGGTGCCTGGAGCATAGCTAAATAGGGATTCACTATTCAAAATTCGCCATGAATCGCCGAAGCCATGATAGGTTTGATCGATAGACATGTTATCGGGATATAGAGTTCCATCTCGAGCGCGAAAATCGTTAGTGTTGTTGCCATCGAAGTTACCAAACAATCCCTCGAGTTGACCTTGGCGTGCAGCAGGAACAACCACCCGCATACTATTGATACGGTCTGGATAAAGTGAAGCTTGCACCATCGTGCTATCGGGCCACATTACAAAAACCGTGGTGAGTCCAGTGTAGGAAGTTTTGGTATAGACCTGTCCACCGTTGGGCAGGTTAATCGGTTTGGTTTGGGCATCACCCGTATATCCCACGGTAAAAGGGTATTCTTGCCCGTTGATATTGACCACACCCAAGCTACCGCCCAATTCATAAACACTAACCTTATCTCCATTCACTTTCATTGCCATTGCACTGGTGAGGGAGGCATAGGGATTGATGGGTTTGAAGCGGCCTTGCACCTCAAAAGTGCGGTCAAGGCTGCGGCTGAGGATATATTCGCCGTACCCTTGGAAATCGAATCTGCGACGGTCATAATTAAACAGGTGCGGATCGGTGATGTTGCCACCTATGCCACAGTTGATGATGCAGACGGGTGGCAGGGGGGGTGGGGGGGGTGGGCAATTTGTGGTGCAGGGTGGGGGTGGGGTGCAGTTTGTGGTGCAAGGGGGCGGTGGGCAATTTATAGTACAAGGCGGGGGATTACCGCCACACCTCGAGGTAATATTTTTGGAATTGGTGAGGCTAGCCTGACAAGTTCCACCACCACCGCCACCACTGCCACCGCTACAGGTAACTTTCAAATCTACATGCCCCATAACAAAAGGTTTGTTGTTTTGATCCAAAGCCGCTCCAGGATCGGTAACATTGACATTAAAATGAACAGGATCGGGGTTATCTTGAAGGCAACGCACCTCGAGGGGAACTGTTTGGGCTACGGCTACGGTGGGAGCGGGTACAGGAGGAGTGGTATTTGAAAGTGCATCGGGGTCGGTATCTACAATGGTTCCCTCGAGTGGAAAGCTTGGAAAATCCACTTTGGCAATCGTATCCGCATTTCCCACTGGCTCGAGTACCAGTTTGTAATCTAGTGGGGCATGGCCTTTATTATTGAAGAGAAATGTTTTGGTTACTGAGTTTCCGCTCGAGGGTGCAAAGTCCAGTGCCTTGAAATCATGGGTCACAGGATCTGGATCAGTTACCTCGAGTTGCCCTCGAGCGATAGTAACTTTGACTTTTTCTATGGTGTCTGTTAGACTGGTATTACTAACCAATACTCGAAGTTTCCATTCTTTTTCAGAATCAATGTCTTTAAAAAAATAACCTCCTTTTTTTGATTCAGTCCAAAGGCAATTTCCCGCAACATCTTTTATTTTAGTATATGCCTTATATTTTATGTTTGCATCTTCTGATACTCGAACTCTGATTTTTCCTTTCAACGCCTCATTGAATAAAACAATTTCAACCACCCTAGAAGATAACGGGGGATAATCGTTTTCATCAACTTCGGAAAAATTCGATCTATAGTTCCATATGTATGGAGTTGAGACATCTACTATATCCGACTTATAAACGCATGGCGAGTCTCCAGGTCTTAGAGGAGTAGTATTTTCAATGATTTTCGATTTTGCAAAATCCCAGTACGCGGCAGGTAGCCCACCCACATAGCCCGATTGAACAAGTGCGGCGCTAACACCTGCTACAGGGTCGGTGATTCCCAATGTAAACAGTGGTTTATAATATGAGATGTTGTGAGTGGGGAGTTTTTTACCAACAAATATCCAAAAGTCTTGTAACTCATACTGCCTGGAGCCAGATACATAATCTACAATATCATGTATTGTTGTGCCAATGGTCAAGGGTAGCTCATTTCTAGGTGATAAATTCATTGAAGTACCCGAGGCTTCAACTGCCCGAGCAGTTCCTTCCGTCACCCACGCATTATTTGATGTTTTTCCACCAGCACCAGATAATCCCGCTTGGACAGCATGTAACATTTCGTGGCGAACAGTAAACTTCTTTTCATCCTGATTTAAATCGCCATCTACTCCTTCTGTGCAAAGTATAATAGTTCTGGCATTTGGATCATTATTTGGGCCGCTTACTTTATATACTCCACGAAGATAGGTATTTTGACATCCGTATAGACCCTCGGGGCTTGAAACAACACCACCAATCACCTCGTTAGGTAGTAAAAATATCTTTGCGTTGAACCAAATCTGCACATCCGTTATACTCAGTAAGTTCTTAAAATCTATAAGAGGAGTTCTTGCCCATTCCTTTGCCTTATCTTTCGCCTGTTGAGTGCAGGGCGCATTCTTTTGAACCAAGGTACCATCAGGTTTTTTAATCGTAATTATTGGGCAGATCGTTTGTATGTCATCTTCTAAACTAAGAGTAGATAGCCTACTGGCTGAAAAAGATTCTTTTTCAGTTGGATTCTTAAAAATTCTTATAATTAGTGGCATGTTTGGCGACATTCCATACATAACTAGATTTGCGCTATTATTTATTTGTTGAAAATTATATACAGGAGACCAATGTGGTTGAAAATTTCCGAAACTTTTATAGTCGGTAGGCTTTGTTTCTAGGTAGTATACGGTAATACCAGAGCTGGTTCCTCTTGGAAGAGAAATACGAATCTGCATGGGTATATTGGTGGAAAAAGCCAGACTAGCGGTAATTTTAAACGTATTTGTGATTGCGCGAAATCCCTCATAAAATGGCGGGTTCAGTGTTGCAGGATCGATCCTTGCAACAGAAATATTCATTGGTGTTCCAGTCCAACCCACAGGCGCACTAACCGAAGTTCCATCAGGCCCAACCACCGTTCCCCCAGCCTTCAGCACCCCTGTCACGCTCGAGGGGGTGTTGTTAATCACAGGTTCAAACCCTGGCAAATCTGGATTCAAGACCTTCCCCGCTTTCTTCAACTCGAGCGACCCATTGCTCCTGATCCCTCCACCGCCAAAACTCCACCCTCCAAGCTACTCGAGCCATTCAGCTCTACATTCCCTCCAGCCCACACAATCGCTTTCGTTTCCGATTCTGTGCCACTGTTCAATTTGATGTTGCCTTTGGCAATCAAGGCTA
>JANYFS010000618.1 GCA_025359705.1 Deinococcales bacterium
ACTTAAAACGTTCGTTTTCACAAAACCTCCTTCAAAATAGGGTGTGTCAAAGTTACCCTCGAGGGAATTACATACTAAAAAAAACTAAAATATAAAAAGGCAGAATGCATCAGAGGTCGTCTGCCTCTGAAAAATTTACGCCTTTTTATATTTTATGGGTTGAATTGTAACCCTCGAGAATATTTACACTGCTCGAGCGTACTGTAAAAAAGTCTGTTTGGCTACCCTTCCGTGAATAGAATATGAAACTGTACACTCAGTACATTATTTTGCTCGAGGGTGATGTTGGTTATGCACATCCCGAGACCTGATTTTGAGATCGATCAACCATAAATCACTTCAATCATTACCTTTAAGCCTTATGGCACCACTACACGGCCTTCAAAACCCGCGCTCGAGTATTCGGTTAGAACTTTTTGACCAATGGCTTGGGCCTCTCCCAATTCGACCAAGGCCACCACACAACCACCAAATCCCCCACCAGTTTGCCGCGCACCGTACACCCCGCTCGAGTTTTGCAACAGATCCACCAGCACATCGGTTTGCTCCACGGTGATTTCAAAGTCTTCACGCATACTGATGTGCGAATCGTTCATCAAAACCCCAAAATGTACCGCATCCGCCTCGAGGCAGGCCAGCACGCGGTTATCTTCGGTGACAACGTGGCGGGCGCGATTGAACAACACCGTACCCTCGAGGGGATGCAGCGCCGAAACCTCGAGGATGTGGCGCAGGCTGGGAACCCCCAGCGCTCGAGCAGCAGCCTCACATTGCAAGCGCAGGTTGGCATAGGCTCCATCGGTCAGGTTGTGTGGGGCGCGGCTGTCGATCACCAAAATCTCTGTTCCAGCGGGCAAAGGCAGGCGTTTAGTCTCGAGGGTGAGGGTATCCAGAAAAAGCATATGGTGTTCGTCGGCTATGCTCGAGGCCATTTGATCCAAAATCCCGCAGGGAACCCCCGCCCAAACATTCTCGGCCCGTTGCCCCAGTTGGGCCAGTTCGATGTCGGATAGCTCGATGTCGGATAGCAAGGGGGCAAAAAGTTGGCGCAAAGCCCGCAAGGTGGCAATCTCGAGGGCCGCGCTCGAGCTGAGGCCCGCCCCTACAGGCACTTGCGAGGTCACAAATACGTTTAAAGGCGGAAGGGTGATCCCCGTTTTCTCCTCGAGTACCCGAAAGCAACCCACAATATAGGCGGCAAAACCTGTGGGTACATCCGTAAGGGCCAGATCAAAATGTTGGTCTAGGTCGGTGGCAAAGAGATGGTGTTGGGTGTCGCTCGAGCGCCCGATGGCGACGGTACAAAGTTGGGGAATGGCGATGGGCAACACATAGCCATCGTTGTAGTCGGTATGTTCGCCAATCAGGTTGACGCGGCCTGGGGCGGTGGCGGTGGCTTGGGGGTCGGTGTGGAAGGTGGATTGGTAGGTGTTTGGGTTGGTCATATGTGTTGGTTCGCTCGAGGGAAGATTGAGGGCGAGAGGGCGGGAAAAAGATTGGTTTGCTCGAGGGTCGTATCTTGTGAGATTTTTACCCCCCGATTCAAGGAATAACGAATCAAACCTTAATTTCCCTCAGCTCGAGCGCCTTGACTTCTGGCAAGGTATCGTTGGCAAACATGCCCGCGCCCAGCTCGGTTCCTGCGAGGTATTTCAGTTTGGTTTCGGTACGCAGCGCGGGGTAAATCTCGAAACGTAAGGCCCATTCGGGGTGTTCTGTACCGTCGGTGGGGGCTTGGTTTAGGGTCAGCAAATAGGGCATGGGGCGGGAAAAAAGGGCATCCAAGCGCTCGAGGGTATCTTTGAGGCGACGGGCCAGATCTTGGCGCTCCTCGCTCGAGAGGTCACTGAGAAAGGCCACCGCACGTTTGGGCATGATCCAGGATTCGTAGGGGTAGCGGGCAAAGGCGGGAACGAAGGCCAAGCTGTGTGGGCCTTGGCTAAACACCCGTGTGTTTTGGGATAGCTCGAGGTCAACCAGATCTTGGCCCAGATTGCGGCCCGTTTGGGCGTAGTGTGCCTTAGACAACTCGAGGGCTTTGGCCTGCACTGGTGGCACAAAATTATAGGCATAGATTTGCCCGTGAGGGTGGTGCAAGGTTACGCCCACTTCCACTCCACGGTTCTCGAAGGGCAGCACATATTGAATCTCTTTTTTTGCCCCTAGCTCGAGGGTGCGGTCTGCCCAGACTTGCAGCAGCAAATCGATGTGGGCTTCGGAAAGTTGCCCCAAACTGGTTTGGCTATCTTGCCCAAACACGATCACTTCACAGTTTCCCGTACCTTTGGCAGTGACAATCCCCTCGAGGGTGGGGGCGGCTTCGGGGTGGGGGGCGAGGCTGGGGAAGCGGTTTTCAAAGACTGCCACCTGATAGTTGCCGCTGGGCAATTCGGTGGGGGCAGCATGGTTGGTGGTAGGGGCTAGGGGGTTGTAGTCGGGCGGGGGCAAAAAGGGGCGGCCTTGGCGGTGGGCGGCGTAGGTGACCCACTCGCCACGCAGCGGGTGCCAACGCAAATGCGGGTTTGCCACCACAGGGTCGGGGCTGGGACTGGGTGCGGCATCATGCTCGAGCGGTGCTAAGCCATACAACCACAGTTTGCGTCCATCGGGTTTCTCGAGTTGAGTTTTATACATGGGTATCCTTTCTACGGAATGTACCGTGGGCTTTCGTAAGTTTCTTTTTTTCGTAAGTTTCAATATTTACTTGAATACCACATTTACTTAAATACCACTCAAGTTTTGCTCGAGAGTCAAGGTGAAGCACTCCAGTTTTTTTACACGAAGGTAAATGAAACAGGCTCGAGAGTCAAACCGTTCCACGCTACCGCATGGGGGTTAAAGTTGACCAGCAAGGTCTTACCTGCCCGCTTTGAAAGGCGAACGCCTTCGGGAAGGGGGGTGGGAGCCATGTTTAGCTCGAGTAGGATTTTGCCTAGCACTTCGGTAATCAGAGTTGCGCTGTGTGCGCCAATTACGGTGATGTTTCCATGCTGCAACACGGCAATTTCACCGACTAAGGGGCCATTTGTATAGTGATACAAAGCGGTTGCAGCACTCGATTCACCT
>JANYFS010000038.1 GCA_025359705.1 Deinococcales bacterium
GTGCTTTGCTTAGATACCCTGATGCTCGGGGTGAGGATCCTTGCTCAGCCACTGCTGGTGAACCTGCTCATGAGTCAAGTTGAGATGAACGTGTTCATTCACATGATCAACAGCACTCAAGGGTAACCAGTGATGGGTACCTGAGTCGTCCTTGGTCAGTTTGATGTAATCCCCATCGACCTTATCGATCTCGCCGTGGTTTAAGCCGTCAACGCACTTCACAGGCATATGCTCTTGAATCTTTAATTTATCCATAAAGGTCTCCTTATAGTGCGCTCGAGCGTTGCCCGCGTGACCCCACCGTAGGCGCTCAAGCACTCAAATAGATGAGTCACAGCTCAAGTAACCTTTATTCCTACCAGTGGTTATATTCTCTTCAAGGGATAGATCTCAAGCATTAATCCTCGAGTAATGAGATCTTGAACGCCTTAATAGTGGTAGAAAGCATACATTCCATTTAATAGCAATCATTCCTAATCCAGTAGCTCAGACGTATTTTCTTGACAACAGTGAGGTAGCAGTGCATAATTCCGACTATGTTGCTTGGATTTAAGAAGTTTAAGGTGTTGATTCTTCGATGAGCCGCTTGTGGTGGTTTCTTATCCTCTTGGTTTTGTCCTCGAACGCGAGGGCGGGTTCGATGGCCACTATGCCTGGAATCTCCCCCTCGAGCGCGGCGGGATTTAGTTTTCCCACTCTGTTGATGCTGGGCTTGGTGGCGGGTGGAACCATCTTTATTGGTCTGCCAGTAGGCCGAATGCAGCGACTCAAAGCGGGTACACGTTCGGTACTGAGTATGGTTGCCGCTGGGATTCTCTTATTTCTGCTGGTCGAAATTTTAGGTGAAGCGAGTGGGCAGACGAGTAGCGCCCTGCACCTTTCTACCCCCACTGGACTCCTGCTTAGTGTTGCACTGGTCGGGGGATTATTTATGGGTTTCGTGGGTTTAGTTGCTATCGAGCAGCGCCTGATTCGCAAGGCTAAGGGACAGAGTGCCGAGCAACTGTCGCTGATGATTGCACTGGGCATCGGGGTTCATAACCTCAGCGAAGGGCTGGCTATTGGGCAAACCTACGCTCAAGGTCAGACTGAAATCAGCGTGGGTTTATTGCTGGGTTTTGCCCTGCACAACGCCACTGAGGGCTTTGGCATCGTAGGGCCGAGTCTTTGCGGTAAAGCACGCCTGCCTTGGCGTACCTTACTGATGTTAGGGGTGATTGGCGGTGGGCCAACCCTTATTGGCACTCTGCTGGGTAGTCTATGGACCAATGCCGCCTTCAATGTATTTGTATTGGCACTGGCTGGAGGCGCGATTTTGTATGTGCTGAAGGAATTGTTCCATAGCGTCAGGCAATCCCAAAGCCAATACGCAGTGATGACCGCTGTGGTGGCGGGTTTCACCTTGGGCTGGGGTACGGGAGCTTTTGCCAGTGTCGTAGCAGGATCAGGAGGGGTGTCACCCTCGAGCGGAACCCTTACCTCGGCGGACGGCGACATTATTTCTACTCGAGCAGTTGCTTCTTTGCCTCGTTTGACCAAAGAAGTTTTAGCAGCGCAAAATCAGGCCGCTGGAGGGTTACTTGAAGAAATGGCTTTAAAACCCCAAGCCACTACTCTAGGTGTTCACCGCTATACCCTCACCGCTCAAGCCTTTCCTTGGCAGACTACCCCCAGCCAAACGGTCATGGCTTGGGGGTATAACGGCACGGTACCTGGCCCGTTGCTGCGTTTTACCGTAGGCGACAAGGTGGAAATAGTGCTGAAAAACCGTTTGCCCCAGGCCACTACTTTGCACTGGCATGGTTTGGCAGTTCCTGAAGCCCAAGATGGTGTACCTGGGGTTACTCAGGCCGCAGTACAACCGAATTCGGACTTTACCTACCGCTTTACTGTGACCCCACAGATGGTGGGAACCCATTTCTACCATTCCCATGTCAATGACGATTTCCAAATGGATTCGGGGTTGCACGGTGAAATCATCGTAGACCCCGCTCCCTCGAGCAAGAGGGTCAAAGAAGTGGACGCATTACTAGAAATGGCCTCATTCAAAGTTGGGAGCAGTGAAGCTGAAAATGTGTTTACCTTTAACGGCAAAGCCTTCCCAGATGCACCTGCCTTGATCGTCCATCAAGGGGACACCGTGCGATTGCGGTTGGTCAATGCCAGCGCCGAGGAGAGCCATGTATTTCATTTGCACGGCTACACTTTTCAAATCGTGGCCCAAGACGGGAACGAACTTAAAACCCCGCTCGAGGCCAATACCGTGCTGTTGGGTGCGTCACAAACTGCTGATATTCGCTTCGTTGCCAAAAATTTGGGAACATGGATGGCCCACTGCCATATCATGGATCACACCATCAACCCTGGCCCTAACGCTGAAGGAAGTGCCACCCACATTGCTGAAATGGGAGGATTAACTTCCTTTATCCAAGTGGTGGCATCTGAAACCGCAATTGTCCAACACACTGTATCGGCGGGTCAAGTGATGACAGGTCAAGTGATGACAGGTCAAGTGATGGATACGAAATAAAATCATGCCTCAAAGTGATGGATACCAGCCATGAGTGAATTCACCATCCTAATTGTGGACGACGAAGCCAGCATCCTCGAGGTGACACGGCGGTATTTGGAACATGCCCATTTTAAAGTCCTAGAAGCGCGGGACGGACTCGAGGGGCTGCGCTTGGCCCAAACTGAGCAACCCGACGCAATCGTACTGGATGTGATGCTGCCTAAAATGGACGGCTGGGCGGTGCTGGAACACCTGCGACGAATAGCCCCGCTCGAGCGCCGAATCCCGATTTTGATGCTGACTGCCAAAGGCGAAGAAGTCGAACGACTGCGGGGCCTCGAGTCGGGTGCAGACGACTATGTGGTCAAACCCTTTAGCCCGCGCGAATTAGTGGCTCGAGTAAAAATCATGGTGCGGCACGGACAAACCTCCCCAGAACGCTCGAGTTTTGAAACTTTACACCTCGAGTACGCCCACCGTCAGGTTTTTTTGGCAGACCAAGAACTGAAACTCACTGCGCTCGAGTTTGACCTTTTGGCTTTGCTCTGCCGCAATCCAGGCCGTTTATGGTCGCGTTCAGAACTGCTCGAGCGCTTGTGGGCGGGTGAATTTGCTGGAATTGATCGGGTGGTGGATATTCACATTTCCAACCTGCGGCGCAAACTGGGCGCGGTGGGTGCGCGAATTCAAACCGTGCGGGGCAGCGGCTACCGATTTTTTGAGGGCTTGCTCGAGGATGCCTGATGAAACAGGTGTCCTTGCGGGTGAAACTTTTGTTGGCCTTTGTGTTGGTGGCCCTGTCTGGAATTCTGGCTTTGATCGCTACCGCAGAGCTTTCCGCAGGTGGTTTTTACGATGCCCACATTCATGACATGACCCAGCGCTTCGGAGCAGGCGCAGTCGATCCGATGCACCAAGAACTCCGCGATGGATTTGCCAAAACCCTAGCCCAATCGCTGTGGGTGGGTCTTTTGGTAGGAATCTCGTTGTCGCTGATCGTGGGCTTTTGGGTGGCTCAGCGGGTCATCCACCCCCTGACTCAGATTTCAACGGCGGCCCGCCGCATTGCTGCGGGTGCATATTTCGAGCGTTTGCCTCATCACACTAGTCAAAATCTCGATGAATTGGGCCTGCTCATCCAAGATTTCAACCGCATGGCCCAAGCCCTCGAGACGGTTGAAGCCAGACGCACCGAATTGATTGGCACGGTAGCCCACGAATTGCGAACCCCTTTGTCGGGTTTGCAGGGCTACGCCGAAGGACTGAGTGATGGTTTATTCGAGCCGCAACAAGCAGCCCAAGCGATCCACCGCGAAGTCTCGAGGTTAAAGCGTTTGGTGAATGACCTTTCCGAAGTCTCAAGGGTGGAATCGGGCGCAGTACACTTAAAGCTCGAGCACTTCGATTGGGTGCCCTTGGTACATGAAATACTGGAACGCTACCAACCTATCTTCCTCGAGGGAAACACCCCCATTAAGGTACAGATTTCTACTGCCTCGGTGATCGTAGAGGCAGACCGTGACCGTGTGACCCAAATCCTCATCAATCTGCTCTCCAATGCGCTCAAGCACGCCCCCGAAAGTCGAATTGAAGTGACCCTAAAAATGCTAATCCCTCAGGAAGCACACCTTGAGATCCGTGATTTTGGGGCAGGTATCGCCCCCGAACACCTGCCACACCTCTTCGAGCGCTTCTACCGCGCAGACCCCAGCCGCTCGAGCGCCACAGGCGGTTCGGGAGTGGGACTGACCATCTCGAGTCATTTGGCACGCGCAATGGGGGGACGACTCGAGGTAAAAAGTGTGTTGGGAACAGGCTCGAGCTTTACTTTAATTTTACCATTGGCTTGAAAGAGGTCTGAACTTTACACAAACTTTATAAAGTAGATTAATACTCAAGCCATGAAAAACATCCTCAAGTTGATCCGCACCGCCACCTTGACCACCCTAACTCTTGGTGTTGGCTCGAGCCTTGCTCAAGGAATGGGCAACATGGACATGGGAACCTCGAGCATGGATATGGG
Organism: Deinococcales bacterium; assembly: GCA_025359705.1. GTDB lineage: Bacteria > Deinococcota > Deinococci > Deinococcales > Deinococcaceae > JACMOA01. The sequence goes on from JANYFS010000038.1 coordinate 4,536, forward strand.
CAACATGAAATCCATGAAAGCCCTCGAGCAAGCCAGTGGCAAAACCTTTGACATCTACTGGATGTCTCAAATGATTGCTCATCACAATACGGCGGTGCAAATGGCAAATAGTGTTTTGAAAAATGGCAAAGATACCAAAACCAAAAAAGCCGCCCAAGATGTTGTTCGGGCACAATCTGCCGAAATCAAGCAAATGACCCACTGGTTAAAAAGCTGGTACAACGCTAAGCCTGACCCCATGCAAATGGAAATGATGAACACCGATATGAAACCGATGATGCAAGCAGTAATGGGCGGTACAAAAGGCATGATGGGTGATGCCGATAGAAACTTTCTCGAGAATATGGTTCCGCACCACCAAAGTGCAGTGAATATGGCAAAACTCGCACGAACTAAAGCGGTACGCCCCGAATTGAAAACCTTCGCTCGAGGGGTGATTACCGTACAAAGCAAAGAGATTGCTCAATATCAAATGTGGCTCAAGGCGATGAAGTAAAGTTTTTGCGCTCGAATCAAAATCGCCCAAGTTAAATCTTGGGCAGTTTTTTGACTTTTGGAGTGACATCTATCCAACTCGTTAGCATATTATATAAATATCATTAAACTATTGTTAAATCACTGTTAAATTATTGTTAAATTATAACTTTTGTTAAAATGTCATTAAATTATTGTTAAAGTATCACTTCTATTAAATTGTATGCTAAGCTATATATGCAAGCCCAATACAGCCTTTTACTCAACCCAATACTTACTCCCTTTGTAACCAAAAAATCATGGCATCACAAAATTGTCGTGGTCTCGAGGAGGTTTTAATGAATCCCAATACAAATCACAATCCTAGTGTTCTCCCTGCTGAATCCTCGATTGATTCACCGATGAGCCATTCAACAATGAGTCACATGGATCATGGTCAAATGGGTCATGGCTCGAGCCAGAATCAACCTGCCAATCAACCTACAAATCATGATCAACATTCGCAGCATTCAGAAAATTCGGGACATGCAGGACATGGTAAAGAAATGGTTGCGGATATGCTGCGCCGCTTTTTTTTCTCGCTAATCTTAACTATTCCCCTAATGCTTTATTCACCGATTGGGGCCAGCTTGGGCTTTAGTGCCATGCCTCCTTTTGGGTTGAGTATGGCTTGGTTTGGTTTGATTTTGTCTACCCCCGTAGTGTTTTGGGGAGGCTGGATTTTCCTCTCGAGTGCGTGGGTTTCTTTGCTCAAAGCCGAAGCCACGATGATGACCCTGATTGCCACGGGTATTTTGGTTTCTTACGCTTTTTCGTTGGTCAATACGGTATTTCCCTTTAGTCAAGATGTATTTTTCGAGGCCGCTGCCATGTTGACCACGCTTTCTTTGCTGGGACATTGGTTGGAGATGCGCTCGAGGTTTGCCACGGGGCGTGCGGTGGAAGCCTTGCTGAAACTGGCTCCAAGTACGGCTTTAGTGATTCGCAATGGGCAAGAGCAAGAAATACCGCTCGAGCAAGTGCTGTTGGGCGATGAATTGGCAGTGCGCCCAGGAGACCGCGTTCCTGTGGACGGCGAAGTGATCAGTGGCTCGAGTTATGTGGACGAATCGATGCTGACGGGTGAACCCATTCCCGTGATCAAAAGTAGCGGTATGCAAGTGGTGGGGGGTACAGTCAATCAAAACGGTGCTTTTCATTTTAGGGCTACTGGGATTGGGGCCAATACTGCGCTCTCGAGGATTGTAAAAATGGTGCAAGATGCCCAAGCCTCTCGAGCGCCCGCTCAACAACTGGCGGATACCGCAGGGAAATATCTGGTTTTTGTGGCTTTGGGTTCGGGAACCCTAGCTTTGGCGGTATGGTTGCTGCTGGGTGAAAGTGCCGCTTTTGCCTTTACCGCAGCAGTTTCTGCCATTGTGATTGCTTGCCCCGACGCACTGGCTCTAGCTACCCCAACCGCCATCACCGTGGGGGTGGGGCGTGGGGCTAAGTTGGGAGTGCTGTTTAAAAATGCTACTGCGCTCGAGGCTACCGCCAAAATTGATACCGTAGTTTTCGACAAAACTGGAACCCTAACCGAAGGTAAACCCGCCCTGACCGATCTATTGCCCTCGAGTGGAACCCTCGAGCTTGACTTGCTTTTTGTTGCCGCTAGTGCGGATGCACCGTCCCAGCATCCTTTAGCCGAAGCAATCGTGAATGGAGCCAAAGAACGTGGGGTGACGCTCGAGGGGGCGGAAGATTTTTTATCACTACCTGGCCTTGGGGTAAGTGCACAAGTGCGGGGCCAGCGAGTACTGATTGGCAATAAAAAGTTACTCGAGCAAGAAGGAATCGATGTTAGCGCGTTATATCCCGATTTGGTTTCACACATGGAGCGGCTGTCTAGTGAGGGCAAAACCGCCATGCTGGTGGCCCAAGGTAACATAGCACTGGGTGTAGTAGCGGTGTCTGACCAAGTGCGGGAATCAGCTCGAGGGGCGATCACTGCTTTGCAAGCACTGGGGATTAAAACAGTGATGTTGACTGGAGATAATCGTAAAACTGCCGAGGCGGTAGCAAAGCAATTGGGCTTGGATACGGTGATTGCCGAAGTCTTACCCCAAGACAAAGTAGCCCAAATCAAGGTACTGCAAAGCCAAGGCCACAAAGTCGCTATGGTTGGCGACGGGGTAAATGATGCGCCCGCGCTGGCCCAATCGGATGTGGGTTTCGCCATTGGTGCAGGAACCGACGTGGCAGTGGAAACCGCAGGGGTGGTCTTGGTTCGCAACGACCCTTCGAGCGTAGCTGCGGCGCTAAAACTGGCTCGAGCGGTAGCAGGAAAAGTCAAACAAAATCTATTTTGGGCGGTCATTTATAACCTACTTGCCATTCCTTTTGCGGCGGGCGTGCTGTATCCCGCATACGGAATTCTGTTGCGCCCCGAGTGGGCCGCCCTGCTGATGAGTGCCAGTACCTTGATCGTCACCTTTAATGCGCTGTTGCTGAACCGAGTACGGATATGAACTCGAGGAAAAGCCATGGGGTTGGTAGCCTGCTCTGTTTCGTGTGGATTGGTTTTTAGCTCGAGGAATTGTATTTTCCTAGAAGTCCAGTTTGCTCTAGCTTGCACTCAAGTATGGTCAAATAGATGAATCGTTGAAAGCCAGCCGAAATCCTGCAACGCTTCCTAGGAGAGGCCCAAATACTCGAGCCAGTGGGTATTAGAGCAGTGGTCTAAAGAATGAGTGAGTTCGGATTCAACACTCGTAGGGGTTGGGCGTTGCCTGATCCTCAATACCCCGATGAATTTTTGATCAAC
>JANYFS010000060.1 GCA_025359705.1 Deinococcales bacterium
ACAAATTCCAAATCCTAGCCTTGCTCGAGATGCCCAAACCCAGCACCATCTGGGAATTTGCAGACCTCGAGCTGGCCCCCATCATTTGCACCCTGACCGAACCCGCCTACTTGTCCCTCGAATGGGGTGAGGCGGTTTGTCTACTGCACAAGATCACCCCAGCAGCAAACCAACCCGATCACCTCGACCAAGCCCGCTTCAAACTCGAGCGAAACTACGCGGGTAAAGTTCCACCGATCAACATAATCACCCTCGAGCAGCGAAGCCAAACACTGGGAAAGGCAAGCGTGGCCCTCGAGCGAACCCCGCCTATCTGTAAGGCTTGTGTTTTCTGGAAGTCTTTTAATGGCGCATCTCGAGCGTGCGGTAAGAAGAACCTCGAGACACACGGATTCTTTCTTTGTGATGTGGCTGGCCCTCGAGGGGAAGGATTGATGTTCAAGGCGGTGGGCGCGTGAAGGTGGTGCTACGTTGCACCTTCTGGGGGCAAGCATTCAAGGCGGCGCGGCGGTGGCAACTCAAGCACGGTGGCACATATGAAGTGATCAGAGACTCGAGCCACAGCCATACCTGGGCGGTGGTGACTGCGGTTAAATTCCCTCGAGGCAAAACCAAGGCGCTCGAGCGGGTAGAGGGAGGACTAGGGAATGGTTAGTTCCATCCCCTCGAGTGTGGGATTTTTGTTTTGGTTCCCTTCGAGGGTGGGAAGCCAGAGAAAGCCAGATTCAAAGCTCGAGGGACAAAAAAGTTTGAAGACTCTCCAACATATCTGTGGGCTTTGAGGGCAAATTCAAAAAGTGTGGGCAATGTCATCCCAGCAGGCAAATAATACGATTTTGCATAATGTCTCATAATATTGGATAATTATAAAATTACGTCTAGCATGAGGTTTAGGTCTATTTTACCTTTTTGGCTACTCTGCGCCGAAAGCACCCCGTTCGAGGGAACCAAGCTAAGTTAAGGCCATGAAACCGACACCAAATATCGCACCTACCGCCATAGAAAAAAATTAGCCCCATACCTCGAGTGTGGGGTTTTTGCTTGATTTTGAGGGACACCAACCCCGCACCAACCCAGCACCAAAAATGGGCATATAAACTTTTTTCCTTAGCGTCTGCATCCTCGAGCCTAGGAATACTTGTCATTTGCAGGTCAAATATGGCTCGAGGGTTGCGTTTGAAATATAGATCCCTCGAGGGTGGGGTTATTTTTACGTAAAGGATGTCAATGTTGTGGACATCCTTGCCCCTCTTGAGAGAATATTTAGGGCTAAAGCGCCTTTCTGGACAGTTTTTTCGTCACTTTGGCGGCGGGTACAAAGTGATCACTTTCTCGGCGGTGGGAAGGGGATACGGGGGTTTTTGAATCTGATCGAGTTATAGGCGGCTCGAGTTTGTCAACGACCCGCAAAAGCCTACACTTGAGAACTTTTGTGGAACACGCAAAAGACCATACGGCACAGTAAGAAAGCGTTCTAGCGCTGAACAATTGATGGCAGATCGGAACACGCAATGGAACACCGTAACAGGCAATTCGTGACTTTTGAGTGAAATTTGAGTGAAGTTAAATCTGTCCCTTGGCACAGTAGAAACTCGTTCCAGTCGTGAAAAGTGGGTAAAGCAGAGTGAAGATCAACGGGACAACATCACAAACAATTCGTGACTTTTGCATGACCAAAAAAGTCACGTATGAAACAGAAAAAAGTCATTCCAGTCGTGAAAAGTGAGAACAAGACCGTGACCGACATTGGGAAAGAGTCGCGGGCAAACCAGATGAACCAAACTGACCCCCTCGAGGGCGGTGGGCTGGATCAGCTCGAGCAGATTGGTAGATATCCCAAGCCAAACACACGCTAAGCACTGCTCGAGTTATGGGCGGTGCTTTTTTGCTGTGCTGGATAGGTTTTCATAGCGTCGCAAAAACCGACGCTATGAAATATACGTGTTGGATAGGGTTTTAAGTTGTAACAAAATTGTTACAACTCTCGAGAAAACTGTGTCACACGAGATATTATGACCGTTGAAAATATCAACGGTGGGGAAAGACCGCACCACACGCTACCCCGACACTATCGCAAAAACCGAAAGTGTTAAAACCCCATCCCACACACCCTTAAGCCCTTACCCAGTGGGCCAACACAAAATAAGCCACTCCAACACCCTCGAGAAACCCCGCTGTAGACGTTCTCGAGCTACCACACTGCACAGGATGCCCATTAAGCCCTGTGTAAAACGTTTTAGGTATCTCAGTAACCCCCTCGAGTTGGGTATAGCGGTAAGGTGGTGGGGGTTCTTGATAAAACTATCAAAAAGGGGATGCAGCGGGTCAGCTCGAGGGTGTGGCTATGGATTGGTAGGGACTTCGCACTAAAACTATTGAGGAGTGGTGCAGCGGGTCAGCTCGAGGGTATTCAGTTGGCGGGAGTTGTCGCACCTAAAAAAGCCCCCAACTCAAGCTAAGAGCTTCTTTTCGTGGGATCGGGTGATCAGGACGAGAGTTAAAAAACCAATTGCCAAATACTTCACCATTTCATCTCCTTAAATCTAATTCGCAGGTTCTCCATATTAAGATTTACTAAAGGCACACTGGCAGACATAGCTATGATTGTTGCATATTTATAGTCTATCTTTTCGGCATAAAAAGCAATTCCCGTAATTGACGTACCTCTTGCTAAATCATGATTTTTTTCATCTCCTACAAGTAGTCGTCCATTCATTGTTATTAAATTAGTTCTATCATATTGTGTAGTATTTTCAAATAATGACTTAATAGCATAATTTTCTAGTATGAAAGAATTATATCTTTCTTTCATTACTTTAAAACAGCTACCTCCTTCAAATCTATACTCACTCAAAGAAGATTTAAACACATCATAAATCTTCTTCCCTTCAGCATCCGTACATCGCCTCGAGCCTTTTGGCAAGGTGAACTCTGGAGCATAATTCACAGGTGTAATCAATTCTTCTACCTTCACCACACTCGAGGGTGCAGTACCTTTTCCTTGCGCTATGTGTGCGCTCGAGAGAACTATTCCCAAACCCACCATCAAAAATGTCCATTTCTTCATTCCACACACTCCTTTTTCTCAAGCAAAATGGTATTTCAAGCATTGCCACAACGGTAACGCTCGAGGGCTTTGCCACTGTCACAAGTTGTGACAGTGTGAATATCTTGTACAGCACACTGTTTCTATGTTGTCGCAAAAACCGACAACCTCAAAACCCCATATAGCACGCTATCCAATCCATCATGCGCTGGCCCGTACTGTGTGGCTCGAGTCTGGGGACTGTTGAAAATATTAACGGTGGCAACCCTCGAGCCAAAGAGAAAACCCCCAGCTCGAGCAACACACCCAGTCAAACAAAAGCAGCGCTCCAATACGGGCAGCGCTGCGCGGGTGGTGTGGTTGCCTATTCGGTATGACCTAAGCCCGTTAAACCCTCGAGGGCGGAGTTTTTACTTTGGAAACCACGGTTTCTACTTTTTAAGGGGATAAACCAGTGTGCCAACCAAGGGGAAGCCCAAAGTAAAACCAAAGAAAAAACCTGCCAAAAAAGTACCATTTCCTCGAGGCGGGAAAACTGCGCTGGTAAGCATTTTAGACCTCCCCAAAGAGGCTCAAAAATATGTTAAAACTTTAGCGCCACGACATAAAATATTTATCTTGTCATATTTAGCATGTTGGAACCTGACAAAAGCTGCACTGGAAGCAGATTATGCGGACTCGAGCCTTTCCTTTGCCCAAATCTCGAGCTTTTCTTCCAGCGCGTTACCTGCAAACTGGAGGTGTTCTCTTAGGTACATCAGTTCTCGACCTTGGGGCATCAGCGGCGCGGTCTGGCTGGCCCACTCCAATACAACAGGCTCGAGCAGGCGAACCAAACGGGCTATGCACTCGTCGTACAGCAGCTCGAAAGCATCAGCGGAAGTCATTCCAACCCCTCGAGTGCGGAGGCGGTAAAACGCTCAAATTGACCATGAAACGACTCCAAAACACCTGAAACATGTGTTTCCACCCCTGTAGTCGTGAATATTTCCCCCCAATGTTTGGCCCATGCGCGTACCACGGGGATCAAAAGCCCCTCGAGCTGATCATGTGCGGCATCATGTAGGGCAAATCGGGCGGTGCAGTCGGGACACATGCAATGAGCTAAATCACGAATGAAACCCGCCTCAGAACCACAAACATCACATTTATGAAGCTCGAGGGCTTCTTGAATGCGGGCAAAAGGGTAATGTTCCAAGTCTCGAGCGGTGCGGGTGGTGGGTTCGGCGGTGAATGTGGTGGTGGTGGTTTTGTCTTCGGGGGTGGGGAGTTCGGTGATTAGGGTGGTGGTCATGGTGGTTTCTCCTATGTCCCAAGAATATCAATAATAGATATAAATAGTCAATATCTCTCAGTGATATACTCGAGGGGATGAATGACCAGATCAGAGAGAAGGTACGAGAGGTAATGAAGGCTCGAGGCATGACCCAAAAGGCTTTGGGTGAACAGGTGGGCATGAAGCAACCGAACATAGCGCGGCTACTGGGAACGAACAAAGGCAGTGGGGCCATACCCGAACAGTGGGCGCGGGTGTTGGAAGTGCTTGATTTGCACCTCGAGGCTTTGACCAACCAAAGCAAAGAGGAATGAAGCGGCTCGAGGGCAAAATGTCGGAAAATGTCGGTATAAAACACGCAAAGTATATGCACTTTAAAGAACGCGAAAAACCACGGCTAGGCCATGCTTTAAGAGGGTTGCTCGAGGTACAAAAACATATCAAAATACTATCTCCAAAACATAAAATATTCGTGCCAAAAATATACACTCGAGGGAACGCGAAATACACCGTGTAGCATGGCTTTAAGCGGCCCTCAAGTGGATGCAAAAACATATAGATTATCTAATTTTTTTTCAGTTCGTTTTCACTGCGCTCGAGGGGATAGCGAACGTCGGCAACCCGTCGGTAAAAATGGCCCTATCTTGCTTGAGTCTTCCAAATCATTTGCTGTACCTTGCTGTACCTTTCCGACTACCCGCGACACTGCTCAAATCTTCAATTTGAATGATGCGGCTCGAGGGGTATAAACTGTTGAAACTTCCCCCAAAACATGTAAGCCAAGCACGCCAACAGTGCATAACTAGAATTATGCACTGTTGGAATGACTCAGCGCAAAGTCTTATAAATCTATTTTCAGAGTATAATTTAGCCATGCCTAACCCTAACCCTCCAACCCAACAGCTTGGCCCCTACCAATTCCGAAAGAGAAACCCCCTCGAGCGCC
>JANYFS010000066.1 GCA_025359705.1 Deinococcales bacterium
CAGGTGGCAAGAACGATAAATCATTCAACCAATCCGCTTTCGAGGGTTCGCAAAAAGCCGCCGCCGAATTCAAGGTTTCAGTCAAAGACTTCGAGCCATCCGATCCCAGCCAAGTGGGACAAGGCATTCAAGCCTTTGCCCAAAACGGTTTTGATTTGGTCGTCGGTGTGGGTTTCAATAACGAACCCAGCATTACCAAAACCGCCAAAGCCTTTCCCCAACAAAGTTTTGCGGTAGTGGATAGCGTGTCCGACGCGCCCAACGTCTCGAGCCTGGTCTTCCGCGAGCAAGAAGGTTCTTATTTGGTCGGCTACCTTGCCGCTCAAAACAGCGCCACGGGTGTGATCGGTTTTATCGGCGGAATGGACATCCCCCTGATTCATAAGTTTGAAGCAGGCTACACCGCAGGAGCCAAAGCCTTCAACAGCAAAATCAAAGTGATTGCCCAATACGTTGGAACCACTCCTGCTGCTTGGAATGATCCTGCCAAAGCCAAAGAAATTGCAGGTAGCATGAAAGCCAAAGGCACCGATATTGTCTACGCTGCCGCAGGCGGATCAGGCGGCGGTTTGATCGACTACATCAAAAATGTGCAGTGCATCAAAGCCAGCGACTTGCCCAAAGATGTCAAGTTCACCAGCCTCAACCGCTTTGCTTCGGTTACTAAGTCCGCAGCCTACACCGCCAAATGTGCAGGCAACACCCGCCCAATGTTCTTTATTGGGGTGGATTCCAACCAAAACTACTTGGGCGACTTCGACAAGAACCCCAAAACCTTGAACCACGGCTTGACCTCGATGCTCAAACGGGTCGATGTAGCAGTATACGAGACCATCAAAGATGTCAGCCAAAACAAATTCAAACCCGGTGTGCGTGCTTTCGGCCTGAGCAATAGCGGTGTGGGCTATGCGCTGGACGAGTACAACAACGCTCTGGTCACCAAAGCCCAACAAGCTCAAATTGCCAAAATCACCAAAGACATCATCTCGGGCAAGATCGTCGTTCCTGAGAAATAAATTTCCCCTCGAGCCTTCTCGAGCTTTGCAAAAAAACTCCCCCTCGAGGGGAGTTTTTGTTGTCCGTGATTCGTTTGGTGGTTCGTGATTCGCAAAAACGTAAAAGCTCGAGCGAATCAATCTTTTTCTTACTTTCCTAGCCACCCTCGAGGGGGGAATTGCTACGCTCGAGGGAAAGAAAAATCCCAACTCGAGGGCAGCGTGATTGTACCAAAAATTCGCTCGAGGGGAAACATAAATCCCAATCCTCAAAAAGAGAACGAGCAAAATAGCGCTATATTATATAAATTTACTTGGCAACACCCAAATGTTGTCAAATTCAAGATTTGGCAAAGGCTTTTCGGGAAATACTGCTGCAATCATAGACATATACGAAGTTATTTTTACATCATCAGGACTAGTATCTACTTCTACTCCCAATAAATCCACTATTTCCACACTCAAATCATCAAAACTGTGCTTTGTTAAAAATTCTTGAACTCCCAAAATCACGGCATCCGTCCAATCTGAATACATGGACAGTTTAAATTTCAATTCCTCGTTTATAAAAATATGTGATTTTTCCATTGTTTTGCTTACATGCACTTTAATTTTACAAAAATGCATTCCTCCATGAATTCCCACGGTTCGCAAGAGTCGATATTCTCCGTACACAATGCACCTCCAATCAAACGCATCATTGACCTTTAAATCTTACTCCACCCTCGAGCGGGCCTCAAAGTTCTACACACCTCGAGCGCACTTGCCCTAGCAAACCCTGTAAAATGCTGGGCATGTTTGAACCCGTCATCGGCCTCGAGATCCACCTGCACCTTAGCACCCAAAGCAAAATCTTCTCGAGCTGCGCCACCAACTACTATGGCAGCGAAGCCAACACCCACACCGACCCGCTAACCTTGGGCCTGCCTGGAACCCTGCCCACCCTCAACGCCGAGGCGGTGGAAAAAGCCCTGATGTTCGGCTTGGCCCTGAATTGTGAGGTGGAAGGCTTTACCCAGTTTCACCGCAAAAACTATTACTACCCAGATGCCCCCAAAAACTACCAAATCTCGCAATATGACCGCCCAATCTGCCGTGAAGGTTTTGTAATGGTGGACGGCGAACGCATTGGAATCACCAGGGCGCACCTCGAGGACGACGCGGGCAAGCTGGTTCACCCTGGCTATGCTCCCTATTCGCTGTTGGATTTGAACCGCGCAGGAATGCCCCTCATCGAGATGGTCACAGAACCTGAGATCAAAAGCGCGGAACAGGCCAGGGTATTTTTGGGAATGATTCGCTCGATTGCTCAGGCGCTGGGCATTTCTGATGCCAACCCCGAAGAAGGAAAAATGCGCTGTGATGTGAATATCTCGGTGCGCCGCCCTGGGGAAGCACTGGGAACCAAGGTCGAGGTTAAAAACCTGAACAGCTTTCGCAGTGTGGCTCTCGCCATCGAGTTTGAAACCGCGCGGCAAAGCAAAATCCTCGAGGGTGGGGGCAAAATTACCCAAGATACGATGGGCTGGGACGATGGCGGGCAAAAAACCTATCTGATGCGTACCAAAGAGGGTGAAGCCGATTACCGCTACTTCCCAGAGCCAGACCTGCCCCCCCTGATGATCACGGCGGAAATGGTGGCGAAGGTCAGGGCCAAAATGCCCGAATTGCCCGCCCAAAAGCTCGAGCGCTACCTTTCACTGGGCATCAAAGAAAGCGATGCACAAAGCCTCTCGATGAGTGTGAGCCTCTCGAGGGTACTGGACAGTGCATTGCAGGGCTACACAGGCGCAGGACAAAATCTGGTGAACTGGTTGCTGGGCGATGTTTCGGGGTATTTGGCAGGGCGTGAACTCGAGCTGGAAAAGAGCAAGCTCGAGCCTGCCCATTTGCGCGGTTTGGTGCAACTGATCGACGCGGGAACCCTGTCTGGCAAAATGGCCAAAGAACTTTTGCTTGAGGTGATGGAAGGAGCCGACCCCCACGCATTGGTTCTCGAGCGGGGTTTGGCAGTGATCAGCGACCCTGTGGTGATTGCGGCAGCGATTGATGAAGTGATGCAGGCCGATCCTGCAACTGTAGAAAAAGCCAAAACCAATCCCAAAGCAGTGAATGCACTGTTTGGCCCAATCATGAAAAAACTGGGCGGCAAGGCCAAGCCCGAACTGGTGCGGGAGATTTTGAACAGCAAGCTCGAGGGGTAAATTCAGAGTTTCCCTTACTCTGAAGTACAATGCAACCATGATGTTTATGGCTGCTCAAATGGTGCGCCTTTGCTTTCAAAGCGAGGTGACGCGGGAACTGTGCTAACCGAAAAATTAATCGAACTCGAGCGCGAACATAGCGGACTCGAGCGGGATTTGGCGAACCCTGAAGTGTTTTCCAACTCGAGCAACTTTCTCAGGATCAACCGCCGTTATGGTGAGCTTCTGCCGCTTGTGAAGCTCTGGCACGAGTACCGCGACTGCGAAAATGCCATCCTCGAGGCCCAAGAACTGTTAAATGATCCTGAGATGCGCGACCTGGCGGTGTCTGACCTCGAGGAAAATAAGGCGCGGCAACAGCAGATTGAACTCGAGCTGGATGTGCTATTGATCCCCAAAGACCCGCGCGACGAGCGCAATGTGATCCTCGAGATTCGGGCGGGGGCGGGCGGCGACGAGGCGGGGCTGTTTGCGGGCGATTTGATGCGGATGTATTCGCGCTACGCCGAAATGAAAGGCATTCGGCTCGAGATTGTGGAAGAGTCCGAATCCGCGCTGGGCGGTTACAGCAAGGTGGTCGCCGAGATGTCGGGGAATTATGCCTACCGCAGTTTCAAATTTGAGATGGGGGTTCACCGTGTGCAGCGAGTTCCCGCCACCGAATCGCAAGGGCGAATTCACACCTCTACCGTGACTATTGCAGTCATTCCCGAAGTCGAAGAAACCGAATTTGACCTAGATTTGTCGCAGGTTCGCATCGATGTTTTTCGGGCGCAGGGCGCGGGCGGGCAAGGGGTTAATACCACCGATAGCGCGGTGCGGGCGGTGTGGAAAACCGGAACCTCCGAAGAATTGATCATCATTTGCCAAGATGGGCGTAGCCAGATCAAAAACCGTGAAAAAGCCCTGGTTATTTTGCGCTCGAGGTTGGTCGCCATCGAGCGGGCCAAAGAAGAAGAACGTTCCAAGCTCGAGCGGCAATCCATGATTGGCACCGGAGACCGCTCCGAAAAAATCCGCACCTACAACTACCCGCAAAACCGCATCACTGATCACCGCTTGACCGGGGAAAACAAAAATTTCCCGCTGGACATTCTGATCGAAGGCAAACTCGAGCCGCTGATGGACGCACTGGCAGCTTGGGACCGTGAAGGAATGCTCGAGCGGCTTGCCGAGAAAGTGGAATAAGGCGTGGCTAGGCGAGATTTGCTGGTAGCTGCCGCGATTTTGCGCGATAAAATGGGCCGAATTTTGCTGGTGGGCAACGATTGGCAACGCTCTGGGCGGGTGCGCTATACCTTGCCAGGCGGCACAGTAGAGCCAGGCGAGGCCGCGCACGAGGCGATGGTGCGGGAAATCAAAGAGGAAACAGGGCTGACCATTACCCACATTAACCACATGGCCTACTGCGTGCATATCGAGGACGAGCGCCGTGGCGAGCGGGCCATTGCGATTGTCTTTGAGGCGCAGTGGGAGGGTTTGCTCAACCCCCATGATCCCGACCATTTAATTGTGGAAGCGCGGTTTTATCCGCCCGAAGATACCTTTAGATTGTTGGATACCCCGCCTCTACGCGATCCTTTACATGATTATTTAAACAGTGGTTTTGCGGGGCGTTATTATGCATTTAAGGGCTGGGATGGCAAAGGTGGGATGCGTATTCCTAAAAGATAAGCCCTGTTGTAAAAAATACATGGGTAATCTATTTGAGATCCTAAATTTAATTTCGCCAGCGGTGTCTAATTTGGTAGCAATCATGGCTTTACAATACAGAAAAGTACGCATTATGCTCGAGTTGGTGACTTTCCCCTTAAAATAAGCGCTAGGAAATAAACGCTAGGAAATAAGCTCGAGAGGAAATAAGCTCGAGAGGAAAATCCTAAAAATAATCTCAAGCTCTAATCCTAGCTTGAATAACATATAAAAAATCACCAATAACATATAACGGACATCGAATCTAATTCAAGCTCGAGCCTGTTTCAAAATCTACAAAGTCCACTGTGGTTTCTCCGCGCAAAGAGCGAAAATAATTGAGGACATTCAGCAAGCCATCCACAAAACTGCCCACACTGTCGGCATTGTTTTGGGTACTCTCGAGGGTGACTTCCAAACTTTGTAAGATTTTTTCGATGCTACCTAACAATTCGGGGCGCTGCCCACTGGCATTGTTCCACAGTTTATCTTGCACCACCAAAGGCAATATGGTTCGCACCCGCGCCACTTCGTGGGCAAAGCGCAGTAACTCCTGCTCGAGCCGTTCCAGATCTACCTTTTTGGCGGTTGAGGAGTCGGAGGGTGGGTTGGGATGTTGGCTAGGGTCTTTCATTAACGGGAAACCTCGACAGGCTCGAGCAAACTCGGATTTGGGAATGGGGGCTGTGTCGAAAAACACTGCTAAATCTATCCCCAATAATACTGCTATGATTCAGCTATTATGCCTCGAGTTGTGGCCCACATTTCCCAATCTGCTTTAATTCACAACCTCAAAACCTTAGCCCAACACTCCAATGCTCAGATCCTCTTTCCGATCAAGGCCAATGCCTATGGTCACGGTGCGGTGCTGGTGGCTCAAGCCCTTGAGGATCAGGATTTGCTGTGGGGTTTTGCGGTGGCAACCCCCCAAGAAGCCCTCGAGCTGCGGGATGCGGGCATCCAAAAACCTATTTTGCTTTTGACTCCTGCTGCACCAACCGATGTCCCCTTGATGTTGCAACACAACATTCGCCTAACCATCAGCAGGGGGGCCGAACTCGAGCCGTTACCGGTTGGCACACCCATTCACCTGAAAATCAACACAGGCATGAACCGCTTGGGAGTACGCCCCGAAGATGCACTGGATCTGATGGGCCAGATTTGGGCGCAAGGTTTAAAGCTCGAGGGGTTATCTTCGCACTTTGCCTGCGCCGATCAAGACGACCTCGAGATGGGACATGCACAATTGGTAGCCTTCCACGAAATCGCCCAACTCACCGACGAAAAAACCCTCAAGCATATCGCCAATTCGGGCGGGATTTTTTCGTTCGGCAAAGATGTGGGGCAAAAAGCGGGTTTCGATCTGATTCGCCCAGGCATCGCCATGTATGGCTACGCTCCCAATGCGGCTTGGAACGGGCGAATTCCCCTCGAGCGGGTCTTAACCCTGAACAGTTGGGTTAGCCATATCCAAGCTGTCAAAGCAGGTGAAACGGTGTCGTATGGCGCACTGTGGACGGCCCCTCGAGACAGCCAAATTGCAGTGGTATCGTGCGGCTATGCCGATGGTTTCCCTCGTGGCGCACGTCAGGCGGTGGCCTTTTTGGGTGGCGAGCTGCGACCCGTGGTGGGGCGGATTTGTATGGATCAAATGATGGTGGATGCCACCGACCTAGAGCTTCAAATCGGCGACCAAGTGGAACTGATCGGGCCAAACTCGAGCGATGCCACCCAAATAGCCCACATGGTCAATACCATCGACTATGAAGTGCTGACTGGACTGGACTCGAGGCGGGTGGAACGTAGGCTCGTTTAGAGAATTTGTCTGTGGCATACACGAATAAATCACTCAGTCAAAAAGCAGTCTCGTCGTTTGGGACGCAATGCTCACGACTATTCTTAAACGGAAAACGTATAACGGACAACGGACAACTGCTCTAACCCAGCTCGAGCCAGTCCCCTGCCCGCAGTTCAATGATCTCGAGGTCGGCAAGATCTGCGGTGTGTTCCCGCAGTTCGACACGAGTACCGGTCAACAGCTTGAAGGTTT
>JANYFS010000079.1 GCA_025359705.1 Deinococcales bacterium
GGCCCAGGCAGGGTTTCACGGATTTTGCGGTGGTTTTGCGGAAACCACGCCGACAGAATCAGCGCATCGTAATTGTGCGGGATCTCGGATAGCGTCTCATAGGCATGAACCCAAATTCCCCGTTCTTGGAGCTGCTCCCGAATGCTGCGGTTCCCCTCGAGCCGAGGCAAGGCCACCGCCACTTTATGGCCTTTGGCCTGCAAACGCGGCAGCATCTCCCGCAAATAGGTTTCGCTGCCGCCCACCGTGGGTGCATCGCTGACGAATAACAGGTTCATGGGTTTGGTTGGGAGGTGCATACGTTCAGAATCCACAGGCTCGAGATTAGGTTTGTGATCAATAAAAGCAGTCATGTTTTATTTTTGCACCGCAAACAAAATAACGGCTTCGGCAACCAAAACCCCATCCACGCTGGCTTTTACGGTAGTTTTGCCCAACCCACGGCGGAAAAACTCGAGCTTGGCCTCGAGGATCAATTGATCGCCAGGGGTGACGGGCTTTTTAAACCGTACCCCCTCGAGACCTGCCAAAAATGCAATCTGCCCAGGTTTGAGCTGGTCGTCCATCACAAACATGCTGGCCTGTGCCAATGCTTCGAGGATCAGGACTCCAGGCATAATCGGTTGTCCTGGAAAGTGTCCCGCAAAAAAGGGTTCGTTGATGGTCACGTTTTTCAGCGCTTTGACCGTGCCTTCACCCCGCTCGAGTACCCGATCTACCAACAAAAAAGGGTAACGGTGTGGGAGCTGCTGCATGATGGTTTGTATCTCGAGGGGGGTGGTCATGAGTGTGAAATCTCCTGGGGTTTAAGAGGGTATGAGGGTATGAAAAAGATTTTGTGGCTCGAGGGTTTAGGCCACCCCTCGAGCCAAAATCTTCAATCTTCAAACGCATAACGAAAAACAGAAGACGCATAACGAAAAACGTCTTCACCTCCGCAAATACTGATCGCTCGAGATGAGGGAATCTTTCAATTGGGGCAGCATGTCCAAAGCAAGGCCCGTGCCAATCGCCACGGCCTCGCTCGAGTTGTCCGCCACGGTCACAGGAATATGGGTGGCGGCCTTGATCACATCGGCAAAGTGGCGCAGCAGGCTGCCTCCACCGGTCATCACAATACCCCGATCCATCACGTCGCTAACCAACTCAGGCGGGGTGATCTCGAGGACCCGCTTGACCGCCTCGATGATTTGCTGAATCGGTTCGTGCAGCGCTTCGGCAATGTCTTGGGTGGTGATTTTGATGATTTTGGGCAAACCACTCATCAGATCCCGCCCCCGAACCTCGGCGGTGTAGACATCGGATGCGTTCAGCACCATTGCTGCACCAATTTTCACTTTAATTTCTTCGGCGGTGCGGTCTCCAATCATTAGGTTTTCTTTGCGGCGAATGTAGCGAATAATCGCCTCGTCGAAGGCATTTCCCGCCACCCGCAAAGATTCGGAAACCACAATGCCATACATCGAAATCACCGCAATATCACTGCTGCCCCCGCCAATATCCAAAATCATGCTGCCAATCGGTTCGCCCACGGCTAAGCCTGCACCAATTGCGGCTGCAAAGGGTTCCTCGATTAAAAAGGCACGGCGTGCGCCCGCATTGATCACCGCTCGAAGCACCGCGCGTTTTTCCACCTGCGAAACCCCCGCAGGAACCCCCACCATAATTTGGGGACGAAAATTGAACATCCGCCCAATACCGCCCGCATGAACCTTGCGGAGAAACATGGCAATCATTTTTTCGGTGACTTCATCGTCGGCAATAACCCCATCTTTAATTGGTCTAACTGCCACAATTTTGCTTGGGGTGCGCCCAATCATGCGGTATGCTTCTTCACCCACCGCTTTGACCTCGCCGGTTTCACGGTTGAGGGCAATCACACTGGGTTCTTGCAAAATGAGTCCACGATTTTTGCTGTAAATCAGGAACGTTGCGGTTCCTAAATCAATTCCTAAATCTTCTGAAAACCTCAACGATTTCCCCCTCGAGCTTTTCCCGCACGACCCTATAAAACACCCCATCCTAACACAGCAATGCTGGTGAAAATGAACCATATTCTATCCAAGTTCGCCTAAAACGCAACCTCAATTCGAGCTTATTTTTATTCGGGTGGGCGGGTTTTAACCGAAATCAGAGTCTCGAGCTTGGGTG
This sequence comes from Deinococcales bacterium, assembly GCA_025359705.1. Lineage (GTDB taxonomy): Bacteria > Deinococcota > Deinococci > Deinococcales > Deinococcaceae > JACMOA01. The sequence goes on from JANYFS010000079.1 coordinate 2,152, forward strand.
GCACTCGAGGCTTAACAAAAGCGCACAAGGCCGCAAAAAAAGCCGCCAGCCCCATGTAAATCAGCGCCCGCCAAAAGTCATCCAAATGGGCAAATGCGGGCCATATTTTGATGACTAACGCCCGCTCGAGGGCTGCCAAACTGCGCCAAGTGAAGGGCAAAGTGGGATTCAGATCCACAAAAGCAGCGATGGACAAGGCCGCAAACACCAGCGCCAGCACGCTCGAGATAAAAGTGAAAAAAATACTACGAAATAGCACAGCATCAGCATAGCGCTCGAGAGGGCGACAGGGCGAGACTCGAGGGTAAGCGGGTATGAAAAAGATGGGGTGGCTCAAGTTCCCAAAGCTCAAACGAAAAACGAAAAACGAACTACCCAACGGACAACGGATAACCCGCAAAACCTTTAACCTATAAAACATGTATCACGATCTCTATCCACTGTTCATGCCCGAAAAACTCACGTCCCAAACCCTGCTGGGTAAGGCAGGCGTGATGGGATTTCCGCACCTCGAGCCAGCCCAGGCGCTTTTGATGGCGGCGATGCAAAATCCTCCGTTGCCGATACACGGCCCACTGCTGGATCTCACCGCGATGAGTGGCATTTCTGCACTGCTGTTCCCCAATCTCGAGCCTGTTTTGGTGGAACGCTCGAGGGCGGCGCTCACTGTGTTGGAGCAGCAATTTGGTGTGACCAACACCATCCACTGTGCCTTACCCAGCCAGCTCGAGGGGATCTTACAAACCCAATTTTCCAGCGTTTGCGCGGTGCTTCCCGCCCACCGTGGCAACGAAGCGGTCTCCGAACTGCTCGAGGTGGCCCACCGCCTGACCGCCCAAAATGGACTGTTTTTCATTGCAGGCGACAAAGACCGTGGCTTCGAGCGCTATTTCAAATGGGCCAAACAGCATTTTGGCGAAGGGGAAATCCTCGAGCGGCACAAAGGTTTGCGGGTGGCGGTGTTGCGTCAGGTGAGGGCGGTGGCCCTGCAACCCGCCCCGCTCGAGTTTGGCAGTTACACCCTTGAGGGTTTGGGAGAATTTCCCCCCCTCGAGATTGCCACTTTGCCTGGAGTATTTAGCGCTAGAGGGGTGGATCTTGCCAGCAAATTGCTGCTCGAGACCCTGAACGGGAAATCCCACCAAAAATCCCTCGAGTGGAGCGGCAAAAAAGTGCTGGATATTGGGGCGGGTTCGGGGGTTTTGGCAGTCTGGGCCGCGCAACGGGGGGCCAAAATCACTGCACTCGAGGAGGATTTGGCGGGGGTTTTATGCATCCAGAATACCCTCGAGCGCAATAATCTGGTCGGGAATGTGCTGCATAGCGATGTGGGTTCGGCTTTGCTCGAGTCGGAACATTTTCCAGAACAATTTGATGTGATCCTCAGCAACCCGCCCTTTCATGTGGGCGAAAGCCTGATCCTCGAGGTGGCTGCCGAGTTTATTGCTTTGGCAGGAGTGCGGCTGAAAACGGGCGGCGAATTGTATATGGTTGCCAATGTCTTTTTGCCCTACGAAAAGCATATTTTGGCTTGGGGACAGGTTAGCGAGGTTGCCAGAAGCAAGGGATTTAAGGTTTTGCGTGGGCAAAAAATGGACAAAAAACGATAAACTCCCTATAATAAAAAGATGTGCATACCCATTTTACGATGGTAGCAACTTTCATTCACCACTTAGTGTGTTTCCGAAACTCTATCATGCCTGACCGCGTAAGGGTTATCGAGTATCAAAACCAGTATACAGACCCGAGCATCGCCCTGTGATGATCGTTAGACCCTCATCACATTCGCCTGACCTTCAGCTCAGCTCGCCCATCTGTGAATAAACTTGTGCATAAACCTGTGAATAAACCTGTGCATAAATCTGCAACCGACATTTCGGCAGACAGACCCACTCCCAAAACCCCAAAACCCATCCAGTTCAACCCACTCGCACTACTTGGAGCCACTACTGATGACCCAACCCAAAACCACCCGTACCCGCGTGGCTAAAGCGACATCTGATACAACATCGCACACAACAACATCAACGATCAAACCGGCATCTGCTAAACCGTCTGCCCATAAAACTGCGGTACTCGAGGTGGCGGCTGTGGCTAGCCCAGAGGTGCTGATGGAAACCGTTTCGCAAACACCCGCAACATCCCCCGTTTTGGCCCAAGGGACGGTTTCAACCGCCAAACCCTCGAGCGGAGCCGTGACCAAAACCCGTAAAAAACCCGAAGCTAAAAAAGCGGATGTCGTGCCGAGCGCAACGGTTGCAACCAACCCTAGCCCTACTAACCCTGTGGCTAAAGCTGTTGCACCCAAGACTGCCTCGAGAGCCAAAGCCAAAGCCAAAGTAAATCCTGCTGAACTCAATAGCGCAGAAAGTGCTGTGGAAAATAGTGTAGAAAATAGCGCACCCATTACCACACCTATTACCGCATCACTTACGGACGGCGCAGTTGCTGAATTAAGCACTAACTCCGAACATACCGCCAAAGCAAGCCCTAAAGCAGCGACCTCAGCAGTGACCTCAACAGGGGCTAGAACAGCAGCCAAAACAGCCTCTAAAACAGCTACAAAAGCGGCGGTAAAGGCAAGCCCAGTGGCGCTCGAGCCAGGGGTGGCGGCAACAACCCCCGCAGCTAAAGAAGGCCCCGTTCGCAAAACCCGTAAACCCGCTGCCAAGGCCGCAGGGAAAGCCACCAAAGAAGAAGCCAGCGGCAAGGTTCCCAGCAAGGTAGCTGCTACCTCGAGTGGGAAAATTCTGGACAAGACTTATTTGGCCCACCCCGTGATCCAAGAATTGTTGCGGATTGGTAAACTGACCAGCAGTCTCAGCAGCGAAGAAATTGGGGTAGCCCTCAGCACCGCGCTCGAGGGGACGGATTCGGAAAGTGCCGACGAGTTCGAGGAATTACAGCTTTATATTCAGGGTCAAGGCATCGAAATCAGCGATCTGAGCGAAGAAGATGACGAATCTCTAGATAAAGATGGACTCGAGGGCGAGACCGAAGCCGCAGGGCCAGGCGAAGAAGAAGAAGAAGAGCGCTTCTTTGACGATGTGCCACGGGCCGTCAGCAACGACCCTGTGCGCCAGTATCTGCACGAGATCGGACGGGTTCCGCTGTTGTCGCTCGAGGAAGAAATTTCGCTTGCACGCCGCATTGAAGAAGGCGAAGAGGCCAAAAAACTGCTCGAGGAAGAGGATGTAGACACCCTCGAGGAGCGCCGCCACCGTTTGTTGCGCCGCCGCGCCGAAGATGGAGCCGCCGCCCGCCAAGCCTTGATCGAGGCCAACTTGCGTTTGGTGGTTTCGATTGCCAAAAAATACACGGGTCGGGGCTTGGGCTTCCTCGATTTGATCCAAGAAGGCAACCAGGGTTTGATCCGTGCGGTGGAGAAATTCGAGTACAAACGCCGCTATAAATTCTCGACCTATGCCACGTGGTGGATTCGTCAGGCGATCAACCGCGCCATCGCGGATCAGGCCCGCACCATCCGCATTCCGGTGCATATGGTCGAAACCATCAACAAACTGACCCGCACCGCCCGCCAGCTTCAGCAGGAACTGAGCCGCGAGGCCACCTACGAAGAGATTGCCGAAGCGATGGGGCCAGGTTGGGACGCTGCCAAAGTGGAAGAAGTGCAGAAAGTCAGCCAAGAACCGGTCTCGCTCGAGACTCCCATTGGCGACGAGAAAGATAGTTTCTACGGCGACTTCATCCCTGACGACAACTTGGATTCCCCTGTGGAAAACGCCGCTAAAACCCTGCTGAGCGAAGAACTCGAGAAGGCTTTGGGCAAACTGACCGAGCGCGAAGCGATGGTTTTGAAGCTCCGCAAAGGTTTGATCGACGGGCGTGAACACACCCTCGAGGAAGTGGGGCAGTATTTCAATGTGACCCGGGAGCGGATTCGTCAGATTGAAAATAAAGCCTTGCGTAAATTGAAATACCACGAAAGCCGTACCCGTAAACTGCGCGATTTCTTGGATTAAAGTTTTAAAGTCGTTATTCGTTATTCGTTTAAAAAAAGGGCGTACCATTATGGTGCGCCCTTTTTGTATTTGATTTTTACGCAGCATTTTTCTTGAGATCACAGAAAAGAAATCAGGTAGGTAATTATGCGAAGCACGCGGGTTTCAAAACCGCCCAATGGGAGGAATATGTCAAAACCCAAGAAATACCCAATTCCTCGAGCCTTAAAACGAAACTCTATCCCTTGAATGTTATCCCTCGAGCCTTTAAATCAACCCCTATCCCTCGAGGTCGTCTTTTTCATCTTTTTTAATATGGGGGTCACTTTTATACAGTTTCTTCAGCGATGCGGTATCCGCAGGATCTTTACGGTAGGCTAGAGACAGATAATAACTCACCCAAGCGCCTAAATAACACAAATACATTTTGGCGGCGTAGTCGCCCACCTCGAGCGGAGCAGCAACTTCGATCACTTCATCCACCCGTGTCTCGAGGACATCGCGGCAAAGGGTCATTTCTTCGTCGAGTTGGCCCAGAATCAGGGCCAAGTGTTGGTCGCCGCTTTCGTGGCGGGCTTCAAAGCCACCTGTCAGGAGCAACAAAGGTTCCCGCTCGAGGGCTACCGACATGCTTTTGCCCACGCGGGCCAACAAATGCTGCCACATCACGGTCAGTTCGCGGTCTGTGCGCTTTGCCAGCAAAAAAGGGGTGCGGGTCCACAGGCTCCAAGCCAAACGTTTGGCGGGGTTTTGTTCGGTGGGAACCGCAAAAGCACACTCGAGGGCCAAACTTGCCAGTACCGCGTCTGCTTCTTGGGCATCCGAGGCGTGGCCCGTGCTATAGGCCAAATATTGGGCGTAGCTGTAAAAACTCAGTGGGCTGGGATTGACCCGAAAAGCCAATTCCTCGAGCGGAGCCATTCCCACCCTCGAGACCCCGACTCCCCGCGCTTCGGCGATGTCTTGAACCTCGGCGGCTTCGCCAAAATCCAACCCGCCCGACAAAATAAACTGAGTTCCAGCGCTGCCCAAAGTATGCGAAATCCACTCACTACACAGCTCGAGCGGCCCCGCAGCCTCACCATAAGCTACTGCTGCGTAGGGTTGTGGCTGCACCCGTTGCGAACCCGAATAGCTACTGGGCAAATTCAACAACTGTTGATGCAGATCGGAATAATCGAACTCGAGCAATTGAGGTTGGTCTAACATGCTTCCATCATAACGAGATCCCAGCCAGATCCCGAGCTGTACCAAAATGGATTTCTTGTTGATACCCTATTGATACCCTATTGATACCCTATTGATACCCTATTGATTTGACCGCTCGAGTGACCTAAAAGTCGGAAAATGA
>JANYFS010000080.1 GCA_025359705.1 Deinococcales bacterium
CCACCTCGGCTTTGTATTCGAGCGTAAACACGCGTCGCTTGAGTTGCTCTTTCTTGATGCCGTCGAGTACGTTATTCTTCTTGCCTGATTTCATGATTTTCGCTTTCGTTAAGTACTCCACGAAAAGCTTACAGGATCACTTTTTCGATTTACGGAACGAGCCGAGGACGAAAAAGGCTCGTCAGATCCAATTCGTAAACGGCTGGAAAAGCTCAAAACCGAACTTCAATTAAAAGGTGCAGGGCTATATTTTCATGGTTTTAGAAAATTTTGGAACAACTGGATGCTTCAAATGGATGTCCCATTTGAAGCAAGATGCCAATATGTGGGACACGATATTGAGCACGTTAATGTCGCAACCTACGGAAAAAAATTCAGCACCGACAAACTTGGCGGCTTGGTCATTCCAGTTCAGCGTCGACTTTTAGCCGAAATCAGACCACACAAAATCAAGAATTAAATCAAGCTCGCCGCAAAAAACGAACGCCCGTCAGGGCGTTTTTTTTCGGGAGCAACAGGGGTTTGGGGAGGTATTCCCCAAGGTTTTGACTTGGCTTTTGACTGGCTTCTGACCTTAACCCCGTAGGGCGAACCAACAGATTTATCGTTGGCCTTTTTCGTAGAAAAAGGTGTAGTGAGTTACACCTTTTGACATCTCCCCCAACTCTGCTACAACTAAAGGACAACAATAATAAAAAGCAGGGCGAAAACCATGTACTCAATTATACGAACTGAGAAACACAAGTCAATTGCAAGTCTGAGAAGTCGCGAGACTCACACCTATCGCAGCCGACCAACGGCGAACGCCGATCCCGCTAAGCAAAACTTAAACAAGCTGCTTTTCGGTGGACAAAATTACGCTACGAAATGCGCTGAAATGCTAAACGAATACCGACACGATGGCAAACACCAGCGCGTTGATGCCGTAATCGCCATTGAATACCTGCTGACGGCTTCGCCAGAATTCTTTGAGGCTGACCTATACCACGAGCGACAAAAGACCCTGGATGCTTGGTGCGAAGCGCAAATTGATTTTTTGAAAAAGAAGCACGGGGAGGAAAATATTCTTTGCGCTTACCTACACCTGGACGAAAAAACGCCGCACATTGAAGCCTATGTTTTGCCAATAGACAAGAAGGGGAATTTGAACTGCAAGAGCTTCCTTGGGGGCGCAAAGCTGCTGTCAGCGTTGCAAACAAGCTACGCGCAGCATAACGCCCATTTTGGGCTGAAGCGGGGAGCCATTGCCAGTAATGCCACGCATCAGAAAGTAAAACAATTTTACGGCGCAATAAACCAGAAAAGCGAGATCAACAATGTTGCACTTGCGCAGGCGCTGAAGCTTGACAAGCCAAGCTTCAGCGATAAAGTGAATATGGAAAATTACCTAGAAAAACAAGAGAAAACGCTGCACCGCCGGATAACTGACATGTTTAAACCTATCGTGCAAAAAGCAAAGCTTGTTGAGCGGGCGGAACGGCTTGTAGAGGCTGACAAAAAGAGAGAAGAGAAGATGAAAGCTGAAAAATTGAATATGGAAAATACCATTCGGCAAATGCAAAAGGATGCCGAGAAACTGCTCGCACCACTGAAAATGGTTGAGCTGCTCCAAGAGGAAAATGCAGAACTGAAAAAATCGCTTTCATGGTACGAGAAGAAATTTGATGAGATGAAAGCCAAGCCTGTGCTGGCCAAAAAAACATGATGGCCACCTTTAAATCCCTGTTTTTTTGGGCGAGACAGCTTTACTATAAACTCACGGTTTTCATCTGGAAAATCATGACCACTCTAAAACTAGAAACATTTAAATCTGGAACTTATAAAGACATTGATGCTTCTAAAGTTCATAGCGTCTTTAGTAATGGCGCCGTGGTTGTCGTGGTGTTTAAAGATATGTCATCCCTTGTATTTCCAGCGACACCCGAAAATGTTTTGATGGCAGGAAAACTTGAGGCTCTGCTAAAAAAGCACCCAAGACCGTAGTCTCATTTCTACTTTTTTCGAGCTATAATAGTGGTAGCAAAGTTGGTATCGTTTTTTCAACCGTATTTTGGCTACTTGTCCCGCCCAATCAAGAGCTTAGCGAAGTGGAATTTTGCTCCCGTCTTTTGACCTCCTCCCCGCCCGCAGTATAACGCTGCTGGTTGCGCGGTTCCCACAGGGACTTGCCTCGGGTCGAGAACGATGTTTTGCGGTGTCAATGACAAAGTGGCTTGCCCTTATCTTGGGGTCTTATACAATAGGTAAATGGAAACTGCCCGCACTTTTACTCCCGTTATTCCTGTCGCTTCTTTTGATGAAGACCCCATCGTGACTTCTTACGAGGGAAGCATGTTCGCCACCAGAATGAATCTGGGAACGCCTGAAAAGTTAAGTTTTATGGATGCCCATGCATATGAAGCCAAGGTGTTAGATGATGCATATGGAGCGGGATTACTGGCAATGGCTTCCTACCGTGAGTTCTCTCCCATCCGTTCAGAGTTGTC
>JANYFS010000082.1 GCA_025359705.1 Deinococcales bacterium
TGCTTTTTGGCAAACTCGAGGACTTTGAGGGTTTGGTGATAGCCTGCCCGAATATCCCGTACAGGATGGGTCAGGCGCTCCACGGTTTCGATGTTTTGGGCGTAGACATCGGCTCCGCTATCCAAAACCAAGGCTACTCCCGCAAAATTGCCCTGAAAATCGGGGGTGAGGGTTTCCACTCGAGTGTGGGGCATGGCTTTTTTGATTTCTTGCACGGTGCGGGCATAGTGGGCCGCGCCGCCGTCTGGCAAATCATCGCGGTCTACACTGGTCAGCACCACATATTTGAGATCCATGATCCGCACCGAATCGGCAACTTTTTGTGGCTCGAGCAGATCGAGGCGGCCCATTGGATTTCCAGTATCCACCGCACAAAAACGGCAACCACGGGTGCAAATGTGACCCATCAGCATAAAAGTCGCCGTCCCCCTTGACCAGCACTCGCCAATGTTGGGACACATCGCCTCTTCGCAAACGGTGTGTAGGCCGTGTTCGCGCACCAGTTTTTTGACCTCGCCATAAACCGTACTGGTGGGCATTTTGACCTTCAACCAGTCGGGTTTGCGCTCGCGCACAGGTTCGGCATTTTTGCGGTGGATTCCATTTTTGATGAACTTGGGTTCTGCTAAATCTGTCATGTTTGGGTTCCTATTTCTGTGCTGAAGACCTCAGCAGTAACACGTCCATCATATCCCGCAAACTCGAGCCGAAAGTGCTTTTCCACTCGGTTTGCCACCTCGAGTAAATCCACGGTGTGGCCCAACAACCGCTCGAGGCTGGTCATCTGCACGTCGGGCAGGCCGCAAGGGTCGATCCAATTAAAATGCTCGAGGTTGGTATTTACATTGAGGGCAAAGCCGTGCAGGGCCACATTTTTTTTGATGGCAACCCCAATCGAAGCAATTTTTTGCTCCCCTACATATACCCCCGCGTAACCGTCGTTTCCCGCCCCCTCGAGGCCATATTCTGCCAAAACCCTCACCAGTGCCGCCTCGAGCTTGCGTAAAAAGTCGCGCACTTTGCGGCCCACCGCAAAAATAGGGTAGCCGACCAGTTGCCCAGGCCCGTGATAGGTCACGTCTCCACCGCGCTCCACCTCAAATACCGCGATACCTTGGCTTGCCAGCAGCACTCGAGGGGCCAGAATATGCTCCCCCGCTCGAGCCTTGCGCCCCAAAGTCAGTACGGCGGGGTGTTCCACCAAAAGCAAAACAGGATCGCCCCCCGCTGCCACCCTCGAGTGTTCCAGATGTTGCCGCTCGAGCGCCGCCGAATACTCGAGCAAGCCCAGATTTACAGTTTCAAAATGGGTCATTATTGTGCCGCTGCTTTCAGCGCTGCTGCGGGGGGCGGGGGGGCAGGAGCGCAGCCCGCCAGTTTCAAATCGGTGATGGTCAGCAAAGAAAAAATGAGCAGCGGAAGGGAAGCTGCAATCACCCCAATGCCCGCAAAAGCGAAGCCTTTTTTGGCAAGCACTCCCCGAGAGAACATAAAAATCCCCCCTGGTCCCATCACCATCGGAACCAGCATAGCGGTTAGGGTGCGCCCTGCACACAGGTTGGGGTTTAACACCTGTGACAAATAGCGCAGGGTCAGACCCACTGCCATTGCGGAAACAAAACCAATTAAAAACCAGCGTGTGCGACTCCAGGTGTGGCTCATTGGGGTTAGTTTTAGCATGGTTTGGGGGGCGGAATGTCTCACCGCTCCTCGAGAGCCAGATCCACCAATCTCGAGACCAGTTCGCCGTATTCAATGCCGCTGGCTTGCCACAATTTGGGATACATACTGGTGGCGGTGAAGCCTGGCATGGTGTTGATTTCGTTTAAATACAGCTCGCCTGTTTCGGGGGCATAGAAAAAGTCGATGCGGGCCAGACCCGCGCAGTCGGTGGCTTTGAAGGCTTTTAGGGCGTAGGCCCGAATCTGTTCGCTTATCTCGAGCGGAATGTTGGCGGGGATGTGTTCACTGGCTTCGCCTGGGGTGTATTTGGTGTGGTAGTCGTAGAATTCGGCCTGAAAACTGAGTTCGCCGACCACACTGGCCTCGGGGTGATCGTTGCCTAAAATTCCCACCTCGAGTTCGCGGGGTTTGCTGCCCACCATCTTCTCGAGGATCACACGGCGGTCATGGGAAAAAGCATCCTCGAGGGCGGGGCGCAGTTCTTTTGCGTTTGCCACCTTGTGAATACCCACGCTGGAACCCATGTTGGCAGGTTTAACAAAAAGTGGATACCCCAGCTCGAGGGCCAAGTTGTGGGCGGTATCGGGGTTTTGAGTATGGCTCGAGCGCAACAACAAGCGCCATTCCACCTGTGGAATTCCTACGGCGGTCAGCACCTGTTTGGTCATCACCTTATCCATACACACCGCGCTACCCAGTACCCCACTACCCACAAAAGGCAAACCCGCCAAGGTCAGCAAACCTTGCACCGTGCCGTCTTCACCGTTAGGGCCGTGCAGCACAGGAAACACCACATCAAATTTCCCCACATGACCCACCCCAGACAAGACCATTTCGCCGCCTGTTTCGATGGCATTTTGCTCGAGCAGGTGCAGGCTGCTTTCGCCGCTGGGCAACCATTTTCCTTCCTTGCTGATCAGCAGCGGGGTAACTTCAAATTGGTCTTTGGGTAGGGCGTTCAGTACGCTTCGGGCGCTCGAGAGGCTGACTTCGTGTTCGCCAGAGCGTCCACCTGCCAGCAGGAGAATTCGTTTTTTGGAAGTGGTTTTAGGAGAGGTCATCGCTTGCAAGTATATCGGGTAGGAGGCTAATAGAGTTTCTGTATCGGAAAGTAAAAACGGGTAGTGCAAATGATTTTTAGTATGTGATTAGCGACCTCTCGAGGGGGTGAGATGGGCAGATGAGCGGGTAGACACTCGAGGAAAGAATGGGTAAGGTTTGGAAATGAAAGTG
>JANYFS010000084.1 GCA_025359705.1 Deinococcales bacterium
CGGCGGTGGCCCTTGCCAACAAGGAAAGCATGGTGGTGGCGGGGCCACTAATCTGGGATTTGCTCGAGGAATATGGCGGGCGGATCAGCCCTGTGGACAGCGAACACAGCGCTTTGTATCAGTGTTTGGTTGGCGAATCGCTGCAGGATGTGCGGGAACTCATTTTGACCGCTTCGGGGGGGCCATTTCGGGAAGGACCAGCGGATTTGTCCAGCATCACCGCGCAAATGGCCCTGAAGCATCCCACCTGGGAGATGGGAGCCAAAGTCACCATCGACTCGAGTACCCTGATGAACAAAGGTCTCGAGGTACTCGAAGCCTATTTTTTGTATGGTGTACCCCTCGAGCGGATTAAAGTTTTGGTGCATCCGCGCTCAATTATTCATGCTTTGGTGCGCTTTCGGGATGGCAATATCAAAGCGCACTTGGGCCAGCCCAATATGCAAATGCCCATTCAATACGGCCTCGAGTCTGCCAAAAATGGAATGCGTTTTGCGGGCGATGTGCGCGGCGCAACCCGCCCCGCCTTGCCCCAGTTTGCCGATTTCGATTTGGCAGGAACCCTCGAGCTATTCCATCCCGATCTAGTACGCTTCCCATGCCTCGAGCTGGCCTACTTTGCTGGAAAATTGGGTGGAACCGCCCCCGCTGCGCTCAATGCCGCCGATGAAGTGGCGGTGCAAGCCTTTTTGCAAGGCAAGATCGGCTATACCGACATCCCCAAACTGATTGAACAGGTTCTCTCGAGCGTGCCTATTTTGGAGTTGTCTTGGGAAAGCATTATACAAACCGACCTCGAGGCACGAAGACGGGCGGGAGGGTTTGTGAGAGGATAAGAGCGTAAGAAAAAGATTGTTGGGCTAGTGTTTTTGTAGTTCAACGAACCACTCGAAACGAACCACGAATAACCAAACTCAAAACGGATACCGAACGCGGTACACTCGAGGCTATGTCTTCCCACACTACATCTTCCAATACTCCTGCCGATCATTCTCCTATCAAACGCCCGATTATTCTTGTGACCAACGACGACGGTATTTTTGCCGATGGCATCCGCGCCCTATGCAAAGCCATGCTCGAGCTGGGCGACGTTTATGTGGTGGCTCCCGAAGCTGAGCAGTCGGCTGTCGGTCACGGCATCACCGTGCGGCGGCCTTTGCGCTTCAAGGAAACCATTGCAGACCGCTTTGAAGGCATGAAAGCCTACCGAGTGGACGGAACCCCCGCCGACTGTGTGGCAATGGGTATTCGGCTGCTGCCCTTGCCCGATCTGGTGGTTTCGGGAATCAATATGGGGCAAAACCTCGGCGATGATCTAACCCATTCGGGAACCGTATCCGCCGCCATCGAAGCCACCCACCAAGGCATCCCCGCCATCGCCTTTTCGCAAGTTTTCCCACCCGCCGACGAGCAATTCGACTTTAGCGGCAGCGCCCAATATGCCACCCAACTGGTGCGCGGTCTGCTTCAGCAAAAATTGCCCCCCCGCACCCTGCTCAGCGTCAACTTTCCACACGGCAAGGCCAAAGGTGTGCGCGTGACCAAGCTATCCAACCACGATTACAAAGACAACCTGCTCGAGCGACAAGATCCCAACGGCTCCAAATATTACTGGATCGATGGGATTCCTAGTGGAGATAGCGAAAGCGACAACGATTTGGGCGCGGTGCAGGAAGGTTACATCTCGGTGACACCGATCAAACTGGACTTTTTTGCCAAGGAATATCAGGCGGCGCTCGAGGGGTGGTTGCCCAAGTTGTGAAGTTATGATTCGTGGTTTGTGGTTTGTGGTTCGTTTGAGTTTTTCGGTCAAGACAGGGCGCTCGAGCGAAGCACCTCCCGCTCAGGTATAATTCCCCTCATGACCTCCCTCGATTTTGAAGTGTTGCTGAAAACCATTCTGTATGCCATAGTCGGTATCCTGCTGTTGTTTTTTGGATACAAAGTGTTTGACTGGCTCACCCCCACCGACGCACAAAAGAAGATTTTTGAAGAACGCAACACCGCAGTTGCCATTTTATTTGGGTTTTTTATCTTGGGTCTGGCAATCGTGATTGCGGCTGCCATCCACGGCTGGTAAAACAGTCTGGTAAAAATACTTTGTAACCGTGAGTTGAAACAGGATTGGACTAACTCAGGCTTTTCTAAAAACCCCGCCAACCTTCCAAATAGGGGCGGGGTTTTTCTATACACTATGATCACATGAAGGGAACTACCTCGAGCATTCTTAACCTCAGATTGTGCCATATGCACGCTCAGGAAGCGGCAAATCGTTCTGCTTGGCATTTAGCGACCATGCACTATCTCAAATGCCTCGAGCAAGCAGAAAAACGCGGAGATTATCAGTGTCTGCATTTTTTTGCATCCCGACTCGAGGAGTGTTATTTAAAAATGGGACTGCTCGAGAAAGCCAAAGAATATCAGGTATTGAGCCAATACTCTCGAGATCCTCAAAATCCTTTTGAATTGTAACGAATTTTAATTTGAATTGTGACTTTTAACTGTGATGAATAGTAACTTTGGAATAACCCACTCGAGCGCTTAAAACATATGATAAAGCATGTATTCAAACCTATAACCAAATTACTTTTTACGCAAAATTGAAGAAAGTATGCCCCCTGCTGGGGCGCTGTTGGGGGTTTCGCTCGAGTAGTCAGGTTTGGGAGTGGCTCCCAATTGGCGCATCAGGGTGTCTTCCATCTGCCCAATATCGGCAGCCAGTTCGTCGCGCACACGGTCTATGCGGGCATACACTCCCGACAAATCAGTGGGACTGGTGGGGCCACCTCGAGCGGAACCCCATTTGGACTCGAGGGCATCAAAACGTTCATTGAGGCGGTCATTCAGCCGCTTGAAACGGCTTTCTTCTTGGGAATCTAGGGCCGCCCGCACCTGCTCGAGCTGTTTGAATAGACGATTGGCTTCGGATTTTTGCCGCAAATCGTTGAGGGCATTGAGCAGCACAAACAGCACCGAACACCCCGCCACTGCCACCAGCAAAATCAAACCAATTGGGCCTTGATATTTGGAAAACCCCAAATCGATGGTGTGTGGAAAAGTGAGCGAATGGCGGTTTAGCACCCCAAAAATCACGAGAAGCAGCAAAACCAAAGCCAGTAAAAAATTGCTTACTTTCATATTTTTTGCTCCTGTGGGCTTGAAGAAGTCTCGAGTCGCTATCGCAAATTACTATAGCCAATTATCAGATGGGACGGATTTGTATGGGATGGAAATTTTGCAAAGATT
>JANYFS010000114.1 GCA_025359705.1 Deinococcales bacterium
TGCCAAGCAACCGTGCCGAACGGGGGTCGCGCTCGAGCAGAGCTACACAATCCAACTCGAGCCTAGATACGCTTCCCAACCTCGAGAAGTTGCGGCTCAGTATTCCCGTTTTATTCAAGCCGTTGCCGTGCGCTGCCTGGGTCGGTTGTAACTGAAAACTTGGGTTGGGCTGCCATGCAAATTGACCGCGCAGCAAGCTCAAAACTGTAGTGGGGCGTGGCATTGCTTCTAACAGCGCAATGCGTTTTTCACCCGCCCAATCGGTAAGGGTCAGCAAAAAAATCCGCTCGAGTGCAGGATTTTTAGCCACACACGCTTTTGCCAAGTTGAGAAAAGTGCTGCCGGTACTCATTTCATCATCGATCAAAACTAGGGTTTTGGCCTGGTCGAACTTGGCTCGAGCCTCAGGATTCTGTAGGGTGTTGGGCAAGTGAATCAAATGGTCGGAGGCGTGACTATGGCTTTCCTCAAACTCGAGCAATTCGTATCCCGCAAGGCGGTAGCGGCTGGACTGCAAAAATAAACCTTGATCGGGATGCCGCTCGAGCCAGGCTTCAAAAACCCCTTGGCCCAAAGCGGTAGCGGTTTCGGCAAGGGCAATAAATATACTTGGAGAAAATATGCTTGGAGAAAATACGCTTGGAGATGGTGTTTTGTCAAAATTTGTTTCTTTGTCAAAATTGCCCTCAAAGTATGGCTCGAGCAAGGCTGCTAAACGCTGGTGACTTTGAATGACCTTGCTCGGAGCCACAGGAATATGCTTTCCCAAAACTTTGCTCACAAAGAGAAATCCCCGTTTGGCATTGGCACGGTTGGCAAAACCACATAACTCCTCGAGCGGGTATACGGAATCCTCCACCTCGAGCAGCAAAGTTCCTGCGGGAGTGTGAACGGTGCTATTTAAAGTCTGGTTCAAGGGAGATATTGAGGTCTGGCTCGAGGGAGATATTGAAGAAGATATTGAAGTCTGGCTCGAGGTGTTACTTGGCACATGCCAAGTTTCAGTCGTATTTGGCTTGAATTCGTTCAGAGTGGTTTCATTTGGGGCGGATTCGTTCATAAACTGTTTATCCTTTGTCTGTCTGGGTGGTTAAAGAATGCTCGAGCATTTACAACCCTTTTTGTATCGAGTACAATCTAAGACGTTAAGACCTTGTTGGACGGGTTTTATTGCTGTCTTCGCTTGTGGTTTTGAGTCGGTATTCCAGCCAAACTCACCCTAAATCCATCCCTGAATCCATCTCCAATCCACATCGCACCAAAAGGAGTCATTTATGGAACATCCTACCCTCAAGAGCGATACCAGTGCCTGGGTTTTTCAAGTGTGGGTTTCCTTTATCGTGGCCCTGTCTTTGATGGTTTTGGGCATCTACAACATGGCGGCTGATATTTGGGTCAAGGGTTATTTGGTGATGGGGCTATTTTTTACAGTTGGTTCTTGTTTTAACCTTGCCAAAACCCTGCGCGACCAGCAAGAAAGCCGCCGTTTGATCAACCGCTTTACCGATGCCAAAACCGAAAAAATCCTTAGTGAATTTGAAATGAAGCGCTAGGGTAATCATTAATTCAGCACAGACTCGAGGGTGGCAGTGGTCAAGGCCATTTCGGTGCGGCCCACTTTTAAACCCCGCATTGGGGCAGGAACATCGGCAACACTGCACAATCCCAGCTCGAGCTTGGCGGCCCACTCGATAAAATTGAAGCCCGAAGCCATCGCAATAAAAATTCCACCCGAAGGACGCGCATTGATCTCGAGCATCAGGGGTACGCCGTTCATTTCTTTGAGCTGCACATTAAAAATCCCGCTCAGGTTGTAGCGCTCGGTCAGGCGGGCGGCGATTTCTAAAATGGCGGGGTCGTCCTCGAGCAGTTGACTGGTGTCCCCAATTTTGACCCTCGAGACGGCCTGCACCAGTTGCCCACGGTAGGCCAAACAGTCGATGCTGCGCTCTGGGCCTTCAGCATAGTGCATCAACAAAAAAGGCTTGAAGGGCTGGGCATCGCTGAACAATTGGCGGGCTTGTTCGAGGGAAATGCTGAGGGTGTCGCCCTTGCTGATCTGCTCGAGGCTTTGCCGCTCGGTTAAAATCCGAAAACCATGTCCATAAATTCCCCTCGAGGGCTTAAAGCACAACTGTACCCCGTCGCTGGAGAGGCGCTCGAGGGCCGCATCAAATTCCGCCAAGTTTGAGAATACCTCAAAGGGTGTAGTTGTTACAATTTTGGGATCGAGGCCGCCCAAAAACTCGGCTTTGCGGTCAAGTAGCAGTAGGGTTTCCGCGTCCGCTGCCAATAGCAGGCGGGTTCCTAGCGCTTCAAAATCGGGGCGGTGGGCCGCAATCAGGCGCACTTCTTTGGTAGGCATAAACAGATCCACATGGCGGTCACGGCACACCTCGAGGCAATATTCTAGGTAAGCCCGACCTACCAAATGGGAGGGTTCGATAAAAGAGTCTGCTCCGCCAAGCAGGGCCACGGCATCGGGGGCGGTGTGGCTGACCAAAGAAATAAGTGGCAGACGCAGGGCGCGTGCCAAATGATAAACTCCCGAAAAACCTTTGTTGAACCAAATGCGGTAAGACATGAACAGCATTGTAACGATTTCAACCTTGTCCTGCGAGTGAGAGTCCCCCACCAAGCTGCGTTGTGGTGGGGGAGGGATAGCGAGTCGAGCGTAGCAAACTGCCTTTGAAGGTACGGGTTTTGTTTGCATGTTCACCTTTTGTCGTTCACTACATTATGTAGTACTATAAACCCGTGAAGATCACATTGACCGCAAAACTTAAACTTAACCACTCCCCAGAGCAGAAAATTGCTTTGGATCAGGTGAGTTTGCGTTACCGTGATGCGTTGAACTTCACCTCTAAAAGAGCTTTTGAGGAAGGCAAAACATCCCAAACCGTAAAACTACAAAAGCTGGTCTACGAAGAATTGCGCTCGAAGTTTGATCTACCCGCTCAGATGGCTTGCAATGTACCCCGCGCTGTCGCCTCCACCTATAAAACTCAGTGGACAAAACACAAGCAA
>JANYFS010000463.1 GCA_025359705.1 Deinococcales bacterium
TGGGCCAAGACAGGTGCTGCGGTAGGGTCAAGACAGGGGACTCTCGTTCGCAGGACAAAGTTGAAGCCTGTTGCGGGGAATGCCATATGTTATGTTGAAACAGCATAAAGACAAGCAGAGTAAAGAGAAGCAGGTAAAGAAACGATGAATCGCAAGAACCAACCCTTAGTTCCACACCAACCGTCACAGCTCAAGGAGTCCATTATCAAACCATTGACCCAAACTTGCTGCTGCGCTGAAGCGGGATATAGACCTCCAGCCCACCTCTCTGCTTCCTGCACAGCGTAGATAGATGAAGCTTTCTCTGGCTCTGCTACTGACACTCTATCTGATGGGAGATATTAAAATTCCAAGGAATCACCTCCAGCTCGCTTACTTTGGCTTTGCGGTCGTGGATTGTCGCTGGGATGATCCCCTCGATCAAGAGCGTAAAGACCAATACCTATCCGAGGTAGCCTCCTTGAGCAATGTGGCCCAGTTATGTGTTTTCTCCCCAAACGAGGAACTTAGACCCCGCCTCAAAGCCTTTGAGAATGTACAGGTCAAAGCCCTTTTGCATGTTGAAACGGTACTATTCGAGCAGGTCGCCGCTGCGACCGATCCCTCCGGTTACCATCTGCAATTGTTTCCAGATGCCTTGCAGCGCTGGCAGAAGTTCCTCCAGCGCAACGGCCCATCCATCTCGGTCAAAACCGTAGCGGCCTTTTACATTGCAGATGAACCTTTCTGGCACGGTTTAAGTGCACAGAACCTCAGACAAGCCACCGTATGGATCAAGAACACCTTCCCTAAGATTCCCACCGTAGTAATCGAGGCCGCACCTGCCCTCAGAAGGATGGATCTGCCCGAGGAACTCGACTGGGTGGGTTTCGATCACTACGGTGTAGCCGCTCCCGACACTGACCCCACTTACCAGTCCGAACTGGAGATTCTGAAAAGTAAACTGAAAAACCCCCAGCAGAAGATTGTACTGATAGCAGATACCCAGTGGCAGCCGCAGTACCGAGGTAGGGGACTAAACCCAGACGACATGAAGGCTGTGTTCGAGCATTATGTTCACTTGGCGAATCTTGAGCCTCGCGTGGTGGCCCTGCTAGGCTACATCTGGCCAGGTGGTCTGGAAGGCCCAGACCACCTGGGAGCCAGAGAGCTTCCACCAGCCGTACAACAGGAATATCAAGCCTACGGAAGTAAGTTTCGATAAATCCAGATCTTTCTTGAACCTAGTCGAACGTGGAATAATTGAAACATGCGTGAAGTCACCTTGCTTTTTCTCAGGAACGAACATTTTGTCTTGTTGGGAAACAAAAAAATTGGTTTTGGTACGGGCAAATGGGTGGCAGTGGGTGGACACCTCGAGCCGACAGAAACCCCCACTCAGGCCATTATCCGAGAGTTTTTTGAGGAAACCAGTGTGGTTATTGCCCAAGAGGATTTGCAAAAAGTGGCGGAAGTACAGTTTATTTTTGCGGCCCAACCCAGCTTCAATATGCACGCCACTATTTTTGAAGCTTGGAAGTGGCAGGGCGACCCCAGCGAAAGCGCCGAAATTGAACCCGTCTGGGCTGAGGTTCATCACTTACCCCTCGAGCGGATGTGGGACGATGCCCAATACTGGGTTCCACAACTTTTGCTCGAGCGGCAACGCTTCAATGCCACCATCGAATATCAAGATGACAATACTACGGTAAAAAATGTAAATCTCGAGCAATGGGATTGAGTAATGGGATTGAGCTGGTTTTGGTTGCACGCCATCTTTTCACCTCGAGCCGTATAATGCCTCCATGAATGGTGATACATGAGTGGCAAAACATGAATGGTGACCTATGAGTGGTTATACCCTACTGGTTGTAGACGACGAACCCGCCTTGCGAATGGTGCTGAATTTGGCCCTCAAAGCCGATGGACACACCGTTCATCTGGCAAGTGATGGTCAAGAAGCTATGGATCTGCTCAATGCAGGTCTGATGCCCGATGCGGTGGTGCTGGACAACAACATGCCCAATAAAACGGGCATCGAGGTCTGCCGAGAAGTGCGGGAAAACTCGATGTGGGACGCAGTAGCCTTGATCATGCTGTCGGCAGCGGACGACGAAAGATCCCGAGCTCGAGCGCAAGAAGCAGGTGTAGACACCCTGATTCCCAAAGCCCTTCGCAACGCCGAACTCCGCTCGAGGGTTCGGGCTGCGGTGGATCAGAAAAAGGGGATTGATCCCTCGAGTTCTGTGTAAGAGGGTAAGAGAGTAAGAAAAAGCTCGAGGGCGAGAGGGCGAGACGGCGAGAAAAAGATTGCTTACCTCGAGGGTTTCTTGTTTTTACGAACACTGAAAAACGAATCACCAATAACCAACACATCACAAATAACCCTTCACCCTGCTTCGTTTCCTCATCCCGTATTGATCATAAATCGGTATTGTGGAGAGTGTGAAGGTTTTTATACGTTTGATTCGGGTGTTTTTTGCGCTGGCGCTGGGCGGCGCGATTGCGGCGGGTTCGGCTTTGGCGGTGTTTACCATCCGTTGGGGCCGCACCATGCCCGATTACCGCTTGCTGGACTCTTGGAAGTTGGGCAGCACCACCAAAGTGTACGCTCGAGACCATACATTGGTCGCCACCTTGACCCCCAAATTGCCTGGCGGGGGGCGGGTCAACCGCACTTTGGTCAACCTCGAGCAAATCAGCCCTTATATGACGGCGGCGGCGGTCACATCCGAGGATCGCCGCTTTTTTGAACACTACGGCCTCGACCCGTATGGTTTTGCCCGTAACTTTTTGCGTCTGGTGCAAGGCGACGATGTGCAAGGTGGCTCGACTCTCACCAATCAGCTCATCAAAAATACGCTATTAGGCGACCTCAAACAAGCCCGCACCCTCGAGCGTAAGATTAAAGAATGGTTCTTATCTTTACAAGTGGAGCGCACCTTTACCAAAGATGAGATTTTACAGAATTATTTGAATGTGATCTATTGGGGAGACGGGGGTAAAACTGATATTGTGGGGATTCACGGGGCAGCTAAGGCGTACTTCGGTAAAGACCCTCGAGACTTGAGCCTTGCCGAAAGTGTTTATTTGGCTTCATTGATTCCTAACCCCGCCCGCTATTTCGATTATAAAGCGATGCGCCCTCTAATGGAAGACCGCTTTAACCGTATGGTCGAAGACGGATGGATTACTATCGAAGAGGCTCGCAAAGCCAAGCTCGAGGTGATTCAACCCAAAGGTTGGCAGGTCAGTTATGATGCCAAAGGTAATATTACCAAAGCCAGTTTGGTTAATCGGGATGCCAAAAACTTGCCTGCGGTTGTCACCGAACGCGCCCCGCACTTTATTCAACAGGTCGAAAAAGAACTAATCGAGCGCTTTGGTTACGACACCGTTTATGGTTCGGGTGGCTTGACCGTGTACACCAGTCTGGATTTGCAGGCCCAAAACGCCGTGGAAAAAGCCTCGAGGGATGCGCGTTTACCGCTGCGCGAAGCTACCTTGGGCGCGGTGCTGCTCGATCCCTTTACCGGTCAGGTCTTGGGTATGGTGGGGCAAAAAATACGCCCAGGCCAAAATCTGCTCGAGTGGAACAATGCCGCCCAAGGCCAGCGCCAAGTGGGTAGCTCGATCAAACCGATTTTGTACACCTTGGGCATCGAAAAAGGCTTCAACCAAGACCATACCGAATACGACGGCCCAGGGCAGTTTAAATGTAGCAATGGTTGTGCCGGCGGCTGGTACAAACCCAACAACTTTGCTTACAGCTATACCTACCGCAATATGCCGCTGCGTGAAGCCTTAGATAAAAGCCTGAACTTGCCCACGGTACGTTTGGCGGATGAATTGGGCTTGCCCGCCTTTTTCGACAAACTTAAACAGCTCGAGCTACCCATTGCCGACGATGTGGGCCTTGCGGCTGCCATCGGAGCCATCGAAACCACCCCGCTGAAAATGGCGGCGGCTTACGCTCCTTTTGTCAACGGTGGAATCTATTACAAGCCCACCTTTTTAACCCATGTCACCACCCCCTCGGGCCAAGTTTTGTATGACTCGAGCCGCGACAAAACTGATTCGCACCGCGTGTGGAGTCCACAAACCGCCTTTGTAGGCTTGGACTTTTTGCAAGGCGTGGTCAACGACTTGGGCGAAGTGGAAGGCGGGCTATCTTGGCGCTCGAGGATTGCGGGCTGGCCCGTGGGCGGTAAAACTGGTACCACCAACTCGGTCAAGGATATTTGGTTTATGGGAGTCACTCCTAAAGCGGTGGGCGCGGTCTGGTCGGGCAAGCAAGAAGGCGGGGCCATGCCCAACAACGTCTACAGCGGCGACTATATGCCCCCAATTTGGCGAGAAATGATGGTGGATTACCTCAAAGGTAAGCAGCCAACCAATTTTGATGTCCCAGACGGGATTGGATACCGCTATATGGGCTACCGTGGCGGAACCCGCTATGCCTATGTCGCCCGCCAAAACGTGATGACTGTGCCGCAAACCGACCCCGAAGATCCCTTGCCCCGGTACACTCCCCTCGAGGATTACCCCCGCGAAACCGACGGCGAAGTGGTTGCCATCGACTCGAGAACAGGGCTTTTGGCTGACGAATTTACCCCCGCAGAATCCATTGTGATGCGCCGAATCACCTCGAGCCAGAAGTTTGATTACGCTCCAGAAAGCAGCCCCTAATGAAGCAAGCTCGAGTACATCCATCCAAAATAAATTTATCTCGAGTAAATCGATTCTGGGCAATCCTGTTGATGCCGTTCATGCTGTGTAGTACAACTTTGGCAACCCCTAAACTTGGCTCGAGCTTGCCTGCACACCCGTGGCAAGAGAACACACTCGAGAACAAACTTGAGAACAAGCTCGAGAACAAGCTCGAGAACAGTGCCGAGAACGCACGCTATTGGGTGGCCCTCTACAGCCACGATTGCGGCGATATGGGCGAGATCTGGAACGCACTTTTGACCCAAAACCTGCCCATCCAAGCGGTCAATGCCGAAGAAACCTACAGTGCCGCCCCCCCATCCCTCGAGGCTTCCAAAAACGTTTGGCGCGGCCCCCAAGCTACCCAATTCTCTCGAGCGCTCAAAGTGCGGGTGTACCCCACAGTCTTGCTGCTCGAGGGAGAACGGATTGTGGGTTTATGGGAACCCACTTCAGGGACATCTTTCTTAGATTATGTGACTAAACTGGCTTTGAAATAGGCTCGAGATTGAATCAAGATAAACTCAAAACAGATCCTATTTCACCAAAAAGTTATCCACAGAAGTTATCCACACTTTATCCACACTTTATCCACAGGCATTTCCGCATCAGCCCATCTTCAAAAATAGGAGACTTAAAAACCCTGTGCAGGACGCTCCCACACTCACATTGGCATTGCTTGCAGGCTTGATTTCTTTCCTCTCGCCCTGTGTATTACCTTTGGTTCCTTCCTATTTGGGGGTGCTGGGAGGTGGGCAGGCAGCGTGGAAACGGGCCTTGGGTTTTGTGGCGGGTTTCAGCTTGATTTTTGTGGCTACGGGGGCGGGGGCCAGCTTGCTAGGCCAGATGCTCAAAGCTCAAATGGTTTGGCTAGAGCCTGCCAGCGGGGTTTTAATTGTGCTGTTTGGTATTTTTATGCTGGGAATTTTTAAGCCCGCCTTCTTGATGCAAGAGCGCCGCATGGATCTGCTCAAAGCCTCGAGCTATGGTTCTGCTGCATTGGGTGCAGCTTTTGCCATTGGTTGGACACCCTGCATTGGCCCCATTTATGGCTCTATTTTGGGTATTGCGATGTCCAAAAACCAACTGCTCGAGGGAGTTACTTTGCTGGCGGCCTATGCGCTCGGTTTGGCCTTGCCTTTTTTGCTGGCGGCCCTCGTATGGGAACGCTGGGGGCTGCGCCGCCTGACCCGTTACAGCGCAACCCTCGAGCGGATCGGTGGGGTGCTGCTGATTGTGGTGGGCCTGCTGATTGTGACAGGGCAATTTAGCGAACTCTCGAGGGTATTTCAAAATGTATTGCCCGCTTGGTGGAAAAGTTCTTTGTAAGTACCTCCCATGTCAGATTTAGAGATTTTCTAAATCTGATAGCGACCAACGGGAGTAGGGAAAAGAAGTTGCTATCAGCGACGTGGAAGATTTCGAGCTTTGCGAGAATATCTGAAACATAGCTGGGAGGAACTTAGAGGTGCTTCTCGAGTGGTCAAAGCTGCCCAAAGCCACAAGGACGCTCGAGCCGACCCCCTACAATGCAGCCATGCTCGAGATTCAGGCTCCAAATACTCATCCCAACACCCATTCAAACACCCATTCAAAAACCATCGAGAACTTTGTTGGCAAAACACCGATGGTGCAACTTCGGGGCTATGATCCGCTCGAGCGGGCAGAAATTTGGATCAAGCTCGAGGGGCTAAATCCTGGAGGGTCGATCAAAGACCGCACTGCCCTAAGCATGGTTTTGGATGCCGAGCAGCGCGGGGTTTTGCAGCCTGGTGGAACCATTGTGGAACCCACCAGCGGCAACACTGGCATTGGGTTGGCCCAAGTTGCTGCCTCGAGGGGATACCGCCTGATCCTGACCATGCCCGCCCAAATGAGCGAAGAGCGCAAACTGACCCTGCGGGCCTACGGAGCCGAGCTGATCCTCACCGACCCGCACACCCGCATGGGTGGGGCCATCCTTGAGGCGCAGCGCATCCGTGACGAAATAGGGGCTTGGATGCCCAACCAGTTCGATAATCCTGCCAACCCACTAGCCCATTACCAAACCACTGGCCCCGAAATTTGGGCGCAGATGGAGGGCCGCGTGGACGCTTTTGTCTATGGCAGTGGTACAGGTGGAACCATCATGGGGGTGGGGCGTTTTCTGAGAGAGCAAAATCCAGCGGTGCAGATCGTGGCCGTAGAACCCCGCCGCAGCAATGTGCTGTCGGGTGGAAGCAAGGGTGAACACAACTTTCAAGGCATGGGGCCAGGCTTTATTCCGCCCAACATCGAATTAAGCCTAATCGACCAGATCATTCAGGTTTGGGAAGAAGACGCTTTCCCACTGGTACGGGCGCTTGCCAAAGAACAGGGCTTATTTATGGGTATGTCCAGCGGTGGGATTTTGTGGGCGGCCCTCGAGCTAGCCCGCCAAATGGGGCCAGACAAACGCATTGCCACCATCGCCTGTGACAGCGGCAACAAATACCTCAGTACCGCACTGTTCAATGGCAGCAGTGATACCCCAGCGGGTTATGGGCTGCGCTCGAGGGACAAAATCGAAACACAAACCAAAACTGAAACCAAAACTGAAACCAAAACTGAAAATGAGACAGGGTGAGCTATACCCCAAAATCCACACCCCACAACACCTAACCTATACTTCATGCAAGAACTTTCTCCTACCCAAGCCCAAACCCAGCTCGAGCGCGGCGCTTTTTTGCTGGATGTGCGCGAACCCCTCGAATACGCCGAAGTCCATGCCACGGGTGCAACCCTAATTCCTTTGGGTGAAATTCCAGAGCGTTTTAGGGAATTGCCCCAAGACCAAGAGATTATAGTGATTTGTCGCTCGGGCGCACGCAGTGCCAAAGCTGCCGAGTTTCTGCTCGAGCGGGGCTACATTGCCCACAGCCTGACCGGTGGAACCTTGGCTTGGCTCGAGGCGGGTTTGCCGTCACAAAAAGGAATGGAACATGATTGATTTACCGAACCAAGAACAAATGCTTGAGGCACTTAAAGTGGTGCGTGATCCCGAAATCCCCGTCAATGTGGTGGATTTGGGCCTGATCTACGATGTGCATATCGATGAAAACGGCATCATCGACCTCGAGATGACCCTAACCAGCGTAGGCTGCCCTGTGCAAGACATGATCCGTGCCGATGCAGAAATGGCCCTAATGCGGCTCGAGGGCGTGACTCAGGTCAATGTAGATTTTGTCTGGTCTCCACCTTGGACCACCGATAAAATGACCGAAGATGGCAAGCGCCAAATGCGAATGTTCGGTTACAGCATGTAGTTTTTGCAAATATTGCCCATTTTAAGTCGAATTAAGCTGAACGTCACTCGAGTCTGTATCTTCAAAACAGGCTCGAGTGATTTTTTGGTCTCAAAAACTCATCATGCCGATAGGGAAATTCATATTTGTCTATACAAATACGGCTTCGGGATGCAAGAATCTAGGGATTACGCTGCTCGAGAAACCTGCATTTGCACATAAATAAATCCATTTTTTTAACCACCTTGTGATGCTTGGTACAAGCAATGTTTTTTTTGATCTTTTCGGCGCTCTATCACGGCTCGAGCGACTTATTCGCGTAAGCGTTTTCTGAAATGTTCTGGGTCCAATATTCCCTGCGGCTGCCCAGCTTTCACCCTCGAGTACGGTTTTTTTACCCCTCGAGTGACCCGCTTGCCTCAAAATTGTAGCGGTTCCACTCTTGTTAAATTGGGGCAGATATGCCTATAATTATCTTCGCAAAGCCAAAGCAATAGTGGTCAAGGCTGAACCCCAATATCGAATTCTCAAACATTTGATATTTCACGTCAGCTTTCTTACCCCAAAGTGTAATCTAAGGGATACGGGTTTTACCGCGCTTTCTTTATCTGGAAGCGTTCCCATAACACCGTCCTCCACTATCCCCCACTGCTCCACGCAGTTCACCACACAAATCTCTACCCAGTTCTACATGCAGTTCTCAAAGGAGTTTTATGAAAAAAGCCTTACTCGGTCTTACGGTTCTCGCGCTCGCTATGGGCGGCGCACAAGCAGCAAAAATCACGGTCTGGACTCACTTTGGCGGCGGCGAATTCACCTGGCTCGATGCCACTGCCAAAAAGTACATGGCAGCCAACCCCGGCGACACCATCGAACTCGTCAATGTTCCTTTTGGTGATATCAAACAAAAAATGATCTTGGGCGCACCCAAAGGCGAAGGCGCAGATTTGCTGCTGACCATCCCTCACGATCAAATCGGTGAAATGGCAGCTTCGGGCGTACTCGAGCCAATGGGTAAGTACGTCAAAAATACCTCCGACCTCAACAAAACCGCTGTCACTGCTATGACCTATAAAGGTCAAGTCTTTGGCTTGCCCATGTTCGCTGAAGCCGTTGCTGTTGTTTACAACAAGAAACTGGTTTCCAGCGTGCCCACCAACTGGGATGACTTCCTCAAATTGGCAACCAAGTTGACCGATGTGCAAAAAGGAACCTTCGGCTACCTCGCCGACTTAGGTAACTCCTATATGCAGTACGGCGTGATCAGTGCTTACGGCGGCTACATCTTCAAAAACAAGAGCGGAACCCTAGATATCAAAGACTTGGGCATCGGTAATAGTGGCTCAGCCAAAGCCATGAGCTTTTTGAACGACTTGCGCTACAAGTACAACCTGGTTCCCGAAGGTGTAGAGGGCGGCGTTGCCAAAGCGGGCTTCTTGGATGGAACAGTTGCCATGTTCTTGACAGGCCCTTGGGATGTTGCGGACATCAAAAAAGCTAAAATTGATTACGGCATTGCCGCTTTCCCAAAACCCCCAGGAGCCAGCAAAGCTTGGAGTCCATTTGTAGGCGTGCAAGGCGTACTGCTCAACGCCTACAGCAAAAATAAAGAAGGTGCAGCCAAGTTTGCCGAATTTATGGTCAGCCCCGAAAATCAAATATCCTTCCAAAAAGCAGGCGGTGGACGCATTCCAGTCAGCAAGAAAGCTGTGGAAGCCTTGGCTAGCGATATCGATATCGTAGGGTTCAACAAAAACATTGCAGCGGGCACTCCTATGCCCAATGTTCCTCAAATGGGCGCGGTGTGGGGTCCTTGGGGCAATGCGGTAGGTCTTTCCACTGCCAAACCCAAACCCGA
>JANYFS010000156.1 GCA_025359705.1 Deinococcales bacterium
CCAAGGCGCTTGGAACGAGTTTTTCTGGGCCGTAGTGGTGCTTAAAGATCCCCAGGTGTTCACCTTGCCGATTGGTCTGAGTACCTTCAACAAGTTTTATGGCGCAACCGGCGACTATGGCCTGATTTTGGCGGGGGCGATTGTTTCGGCAATTCCGGTGATCATCTTGTTTGTGGTGTTCCAGCGCTACTTTGTCTCGAGCGTGGCCTTTAGTGGAGGCAAAGAATGAGTGCGGGAGAGCGGCTTAAAGAGAACACCCAATACCTCGTGCTGGATACACAAGGCCAACTCTCGAGCGGAGAGACGGGATTTTATGACCGCGATACCCGTTTTCTCAGTCGGCTCGAGTGGACGCTGGACGGGCAAAAACCGACTTTGCTCTCGAGCCACAGCCCCGAACCGTACCGTTTTTCCCAGCACGCCACCGAAGCCCAACTGGGCCATACCCAACGCCTCGAGGTGCGGCGCAAGGGCTATTTGGATGGCAAAAGTTATCACGAAAGCCTGCGGCTGCACGCCTTTGATCGCCTCGAGGCACATACCAAACCGTGGGGCCAAGAAATGAAAGGGATTACTACCCTCGAGCTGCATTTGACGGCGGATTTTGCCGATCTCTTTGAAGTGCGCGGCCTGCCCCAGATCGCTCGAGCGGTGGACATTCGGCTCGAGGGCAACACCCTGCACTACGCTTATGCGGGTCAAGATGGGGTGCTGCGCCAGCTCGAGGTGACGATTTCCCCGATGGGTGAATTGTTTGAAGAAGAGGTCGCGCAGGAAGGCAACGCCGCGCCGATCACCCTGGATTTGCCTCGAGAGGACGCGCCACAACCCATCCGCACCCTAAAAAGTCACAAAATGGTCTGGCAAATTCCCCAAGATCATCCGCTGGAGATTTCTTTGATTGCCACACCCAGCAAAAACGGGATTACAGGCAAAGAAAATTCGCAAGCGGAAATGGCCCAGCACTACCAATCTTGGCGGGAAATCGCCCCGATTCGGATTCAAAACCGCTTGGTGCAACGGGTCTTTGACCGCGCTCGAGACGACCTGCGTTCACTGCTGTTCGACACCCCCCAAGGCCCATTTCCTGCGGCGGGCATCCCCTGGTTTGTGACCCCTTTTGGTCGGGATTCGCTGATTGTATCGCTGATGACCCTGCCGTGGTATCCGCAAATTGCTTTGGGAACCTTGCGTTATTTGGCGGCGCATCAGGGCCAAAAAACCAACCCCACTACCCTCGAGGCACCCGGCAAAATCCTGCACGAGCAGCGCGACGGCGAGGCTTCCCGCACGGGCCGCACACCTTTTACTACCTATTACGGCTCGGTGGATGCTACGCCGCTATGGATCTGCCTGTTGTCCGATTACCTCGAGCAAACCAGCAATCTCGAGCTGGCCCGTGAACTGCTTCCCAACCTCGAGGCGGCGCTCGAGTGGATGCAGGGTCTGGATGCCGACCCCGACCAAGATGGCTTCCTCGAGTACAGCCCGCACGCGGGCGGCATCACCAATCAGGTCTGGAAAGATTCGGGCGACAGCGTTTTTGACGCGCAAGGCCAAGACCTCGTGGCTCCCATTGCGGTGATCGAGGTGCAAGCCTACGCCTACCGTGCTTTGCTGGGGGCGGCAAAAATTTACCACATGCTCGAGCAACCCGAAAAATCCCAAGCCCTCGAGGGCAAAGCACATGCTCTGCGGGAGCAATTCGAGCAGCATTTTTGGCAAGAAGATTTACAGATTTATGCCCACGCACTGGATGCCCACAAAAAACCCGCTCGAGTCAAGGTTTCCAACGTAGGACACGCACTTTGGGCGGGTATTATTCCAGAATCCAAGGTGGAAACCGTGGTGCAAACTCTGTTCTCGAGCGAGCTGTGGAGCGGCTGGGGAATTCGCACCTTATCCTCCGATTCCCCGCGCTACAACCCCGTTTCCTATCACAACGGCTCGGTGTGGCCCCACGACAACGCCCTGATTGCACTGGGTCTGGCGCGGTATGGTCGCACCCTCGAGGTACAGCGTTTGGTGCAGGCCCAAATCGAATCGGCAGCCATCACCTTCGATGCCCGCCTGCCCGAGCTTTATGCAGGTTTTGCACGCGAAGAAACCTCGGGCCTGCCCTCGAGTCCTCCTGTCCCCTACCCCGCCGCCTGCCACCCCCAAGCTTGGGACGCAGCCGCCCCTTTTGCGCTGCTGAGTGCCGCTTTATCCTCTTCTCGAGCGGGTTTGCCCCTCGAGTGGGGCGAAGTTATCCATTGATCCTTAGCTATCATGTCAGAGTTATAAAAGCTTTGAATCCGACATGATAGCTAATTAAAAAATCAATTCATAGTATAAAAGTATTTTTTCTTTACCATTTTAGGTTAAATTTCGTGCTGAGTAATTAACTCGAAGTAAATTCAATCAAAACTAAGTCTAAGATTCACCTAACTGTAATGCGTTACGTGAAAGCTAGAAAATACGCTCAATAATCTAATCTTGGAAGGATTTAGGAATCAACAGGAGGTCTTATGAAATTTTTCTTACCCTCAGTATACCTAGCCGCTAGTCTTGTGTGTGTATCCAGTCCTACGCTGGCCCAAACCCTCACCCCTCTTTCGATTGGATTGATGGCCCCCCTTACAGGATTGGTCAGCGCTCAAGGTACCGAAGCCAAACAGGTAACTCAAATGCTGCTCGAGCGGGTTAAAAAAGAGTGGGCGGCTTTAGGATTCAGCCTCAAGCTCGAGGTATTCGATGATAAAGATGTTACCAAGGAAGGCCGCCGCTTGGATGATCTGATTATCAAAAGTCCCAACCTTGTCATTATGATTGGCCCCTACAATTCTGAAATTGCCATTACTGCTTCCGACTTATTCTTTAAAAGTAATTTGGCCCTGATTAGCCCCACAGTGACAACCAATACCCTCACCGATAGAAATTTGTCCAATGTAAACCGCATTGTGGCTCGAGATGATTCTCAAAGTATTGCCGCCACCCAATTTATGATCAATAATCTGGGTGCTAAAAGTGTTTTGCTACTAAACGATAGCACTACGTATGGTCGGGGTATCAACGTGCAAATTAGTTCGCTGCTGCGGGATAAAAATATTAAAGTTCTGGGAAACATTGCACTTGCCGCTACATTAAGCAGTAGTACGGGAACAGTTTACAAAGATAATAACGATTATAAACAGATCATCGATTACATTAAAGAATCTAAACCCAACGCCATTTTTTATGGTGGAAGATATGATACTTTAATTGGATTTCTCAAAGAATTTCGAAATGCGGACTTAAACATTGCTTTGCTGGGATCGGATAACTTAAACAATGCTGATTTTTATAAAAAAGCGGGTGACTTAGCACAGGGTATCTATATCACGGCTACGGTGGCTCCCCCTGCGGCCTATCCCAAAGCACAAAAAATTCTCGAGCAGTACCGCAAAACCTATAACACAGAACTTTCGGGAACGGGGATTTTGACCTACGACGCAGTGCAAGTAGCGCTCGAGGCATTGAAAACTGCTGTTGGAACCAGCAAAAAATTACCCACTCGAGCGCAAGTGAGTGTAGCAATTCGCAAAACACGCCTGTTGACTGAGCAAGCGCTGACGGGTGAAATTGCCTTCAATCGATCTGGAGACCGCAAACGCAGCAGTATTTTTGTAATGCAAATTGGTAGCGACCTCAACCCTCGAGTGAATACCATCATTTCGGTGGATACCCCGTAGCCCTCGAGTGAAGCCCACTTGCACGCCATCTTTAGCAAAACTGACTCGAGCCTGACCTACTCTTAAGATCCTTTAGGCAGATTAAGGGACGGGTATCAGGCTCGAGCGGGTAGGCTTAGCTTATGAAATACACGCGCTCGATTTTTGGTCTGACCCTCGGTTTGGTAGGTTTGGTTGGAATGATCACGCCTGCCCAAGCGGACTCTGGCAAAATTGCCCCTGGCCTGCAAAAGAAGTTCCAAAGTCTCTCCACCCAAAGTGGCACGGTGCAAATTATTGTGCGCTTTAAGGCCGTAGGCAATCTAGGACAGGGCAAAGCCATCTTTAAATCATTGCAGGTCAACCTCGAGAACAATGTGGATGATGCCAAAAACGTCAAAAACAATGGGCAGTTGAAAAAGCTTTTTTCGGCCCAATCCGCCGATAAAGTCAGCGCTAAATTTCAGAATGTGCAAGGCAAACTGTGGCTGGATAACTCGGTGGTGATGACTGTTACCCCCGAAGAGGCCGCGCTGATTTCGCAGTTGCCCAATGTGGAAACCGTATTCGAGAACTTCAAACTGAATATCCCAAGGGTGCAGGCCCAGTCCACCAGCAGCGCACCCGCTGGTATACCGTGGCATTTGCAAAAAATTGGCGCACCTACCCTGTGGAATCTGGGCTTTAAAGGTCAGGGCATCCGTATTGGAACCCTAGATACCGGCATCGACCCCAACCATCCCGAATTGGTGGGTAAAATTGCCGCCTTTGCCGAATTTGATGACCAAGGTGCAAGGGTGAGCAGCGCCCCGCACGATTCGGGCAACCACGGAACCCACACCGCAGGCTTGTTGGTGGGCAAAACCGTAGGGGTGGCCCCCGATGCCAAATTGCTGAGTGCGTTGGTCTTGCCGCCCAGTGGCGGAACCTTCGCCCAAGTGATCGCGGGAATGCAGTGGGTTATCGATCCAGACGGCAACCCCGCCACCAACGACGGGGCCAATGTGGTTTCCCTATCGATTGGTTTGCCCGGGCTGTACAACGAATTCATTCAACCC
>JANYFS010000159.1 GCA_025359705.1 Deinococcales bacterium
CCTGTTGTAGTTGTCGCCGCCGTGGTAGCGCCTACCCCCGCAGTCGCTGCCACCGTCACCCCTGCTACCCCCGCTGTGGATACCAGCTTCCCCGTTCGCGCCCCTGTGGTCACCATCATGGGCCATGTGGATCACGGTAAAACCAGCTTGCTGGACTATATCCGCAAAACCAAAGTGGCTGCCAAAGAAGCGGGCGGGATCACCCAACACGTCGGCGCATTCGAGGCCATGACCAACCAAGGCAAGATTGTCTTTGTGGATACCCCTGGTCACGAAGCCTTCACCACCATTCGCGCACGCGGGGCCAAAGTTGCCGACATTGCCATTATTGTGGTGGCTGCCGACGACTCGATCATGCCCCAAACCCGCGAGGCCATCGCCCACGCGCAGGCTGCCAATGTACCCATCATTGTTGCCATCAACAAAATCGATTTGCCCCAAGCTAACCCCGACAAGGTAATGCTGGATCTGACCCAGGTCAATCTGGTTCCTGTGGAGTACGGCGGTAGCACCGAAGTCTTGCGGGTCAGCGCCAAAACGGGTGAGGGCGTAGACGATTTGCTTGAGATGATTGCATTTATGGCAGACGGTGAGAACCTACGGGCCGATCCCAACGGCCCCTTTTCGGGCGTGGTCATTTCCAGCAAAGTGGATAAGCAGTCGGGCGTGATGACCAACATTATGGTGCAGCACGGTTCCCTCGAGGTGGGGGATTTCTTGGTGGTGGGCGAGTCTTACGGCAAAGTTAAAGCCATGAACGATTCGGTTGGGGCCAAAATCAAAAAAGCTGGCCCCTCTACCCCTGTACAGATTTTGGGTTTCTCTGAAGGCTTGCATCCAGGCGATACCGTTTTTCGCACCGATAGCGAACGCGCTGCCCGCGAGATGATCGAGAACCGAGGTGGAGACCGCCGCGATCAAGAGAATGCTTTGCTGGCAATCAAGCGCGAACGCCCCACTTTGGCAGAACTGATGGGTGCGCTCGAGGAAATGCGCGAAGTTAATCTGATCCTGCGGGCAGATACCCAAGAGTCGCTCGAGGCGATCAAGTACATCCTCGAGAAGTACACCGAAGACGATGTGAAAGTGAACATCATGATGGCGGGCATTGGTGCGCCCAACGAGTCGGATATTTTGCTGGCCTCCACTGCGGACGCAACCATTTTGTGCTTCTCGGTGACGGCTACGGGTGCTTTACAAAAAGCTGCCGAGCAGCGCGGCATTGCTATCAAAAGCTACCGCATCGTCTACGAACTCGAGCAGGAAGTGGAGCGTTTGCTCAAAGGCACACGCGAACCCGTTTTCGAGGAAAAATACTTGGGCAAAGCCGAAGTTCGGATGCTGATCAAGCACCCCAAAGCAGGTGTGGTGGCAGGTTCTTACGTTCAAGACGGAACCCTCAAACGCAACTCCAAAGCCAAAGTGCTGCGTAAAGGGAAAGTGGTCTACGAGGGAACCATCGTGGGTCTCAAACGCTTTAAAGATGATGTGCGTGAAGTTAAAACAGGCTTCGAGTGTGGTATTAACCTCGATTGGGAAGAGATCCTCGAGGGTGATATTATTGAAGCCAGTGAAATGGTGGAAGTGATCGTCGCTTAATCGTATCAATCTTAAAATGTAATGTTTGGGGGCAGATTTTATATCTGCCCCTTTTTTATCTCAAAAATTATCGCCCAAACAGCAGGCTCGAGAGGCGGGTATTTTTAACCATATAGGCGAAAATCAAGGGAATCATCAAAGATAGAAGATAAATCATAATATGGCTCGAGAGGCGCTGAAAAAATGAGAAGCCGTGTTTTCCTAATACCTCGAGAAGTTTGATGATTACGGGATGAATCAAATAGATTTGCAAAGAATAGGTTCCAAACATCAGCAATTGACGGTAAAAACGGGGTTTGAGTTCGCTAAATCTTTGCTCCCAACTGTTGCACACTCCCAGCAACACCACCGAAAAACTTCCCGCAAACAGCCAAGCAGTGAGCGCTGCCAAAAAGGTGTTGACGGGTTGCCCACGGTCTGCGGGTAGGGCAAAAGGCAAATAAAGTAGCCAGCACA
>JANYFS010000170.1 GCA_025359705.1 Deinococcales bacterium
TGACCGTTAGGCTAAGAAGCTGGGAGCGTTTGGTTGTAACTGGGGTATGTACTCGAGGGGTGGAGGTGTTGCTTTAGGCTCGAGGGGTTCTGGTTCTAGTAATTCCTCAAGCAGTTCTTTGTTTTTACTGGTTGTTTCTTCTGCTCCATACATTTTTAAAAATATAGAAAACTCTAAATAATGCCGTCTTAATAATTCGGCAATTGCTATTCTGACCATACCTACACGATCTCTATCTATACCCAAAAAAAGAGCAAGGTACAATTCTTTATTTGTACAAGTTTGGTACTCAATTTCAAAATCATAACCAAAAAGAAAATCACCCCTTATACGCTTGGCAAATTCTTCCAAATCAAACCCTTCACATGTTCCTAGCTTGAATGCTTTTGCATATGTACGCTCAAGTTTGTCTACTTTTATCAATAACAAACGTATTTCATTTTCAAGTTTCTCAAAAGCTGTTTTTATGTTTCGGCGGGTGCTTAAATTTGCTTCCCGTACATTAGGGCTACTTTGTTCAAGAATAGTGGCTAAAAGAGGCGAAGCCTCTTGATACTTTTCCATAATTTTAGTCAAAGCACCTGTTGATCCAAACAAACCATCCAATTTATTCTCAAGTGAAAAATTTTCAAAGGTATTGAGTGTTAAACATATAGATTCTAAGATTCTTTCTTTTTCCCTCGAGGGAAGTTCACTACAGGAAAGCGTTTTTCTGACTAAATGGTAAATGCCTTTTGCCGAGAATCGACCTAAGCCACCCCCCACATAGAGTTCTTTTCCACTTATCCCACTATCCCAATTCATCCCCACCATTCTACCACAAGTTCACAGGGCGCGTAGTTGAACTAACAATTTCTGCTTCTGGCGTTCCCATTTTCCACTTTTCTCGAGCTATGGCACATTTTACGGCACACAAGAAGAATTTTAGGGATTCTAGGAGGTTAGAAGAATGGATCAAACAGTGTCCCGTATGGTATTTTCTTGACTCGAGCTTGAGGTAAATAGGGTATAACTAAGCCATGCTCCGTTTGGCCCGATCTTTTCATCACGCCTTTCAAGGTCTTCAACACTGTTACCAAAGCCAAGCCAACTTTCGCCTCGAGCTACTTGTCGGTATGGTTGCACTCTTTCTAGCAGTGTGGCTCCAAGTTTCCTCCACGCCCATTGTGCTGTGCTGCGCTCTGGTTTTGTCCCTCGAGATGTTTAATACTGCACTCGAGGCACTGTGCAATGCCGTCACCCTCGAGCAAAACCCACACATCAAAATTGCTAAAGATGCTGCGGCAGGAGCAGTGCTATTGGCTTCTTACGCGGCTATTGTGGTAGGGATTCTCGAGTTTGTGCCTGCTTTAAGGATCAAGTTTGGAATTTAGAGTAGTAGATAAATGTTCTGACCCTTTTTTGACTAAACAACCTCGAGTTTATTTTAAAAACCCAACAAAATATCGGCCTCGAGTTTATTTTCGAGGCTGGTTTAAATTAAATACCCGATCACAATATTTTAACTTAAGATGTTTTTGCAGTGCGGCTTTCATTGTCTTTGCTGCTGGCATCAATCGAAGGGCGATAATTGTAGTTGTTATAGTTGTAATAGTAGTAGTAACCCTGAGAACGCCTCGAGATTTTATTGATCACCACGCCAATCACTTCCACTTGGGCCAGACGTGCATTGGCTAAAGTCCGCTCGAGCATTGCCAAACGGGTTTGATCGGCTTCTGTCACCATCAAAACACCGCTGGTATACTTTGCCAAAGACAGGGTATCCGCAAGAGCCAACATCGGGGGGGTATCGATCAAAATATAGTCGTAGTCGCTGGACCAGCGATCCAGCAAATATTCCATTTGCGGATGGTTGATGATGGCGGAGGTATCGCGGCGAGCTTTACCTGCGGGCAATAAATCCACTCCTTCAAAAACATTGATGGCGTGAGCCGCTTCTGGGCGCTCGAGGGCGCTGGGTAAATCCACCGCAGGGTTGCTGGGGTTGATTGCGCCCACCAAAGGTTGCAAGGGTTTTTTACTGCTGGGCAAAACACTCCAAATAACGTGTTGGGTGGGACGGTGCATATCCGCATCGATGATCAAAACCTTCAAACCACTCGAGGCGAGACTCATGGCGAGCGAGGCAGTCACACTGCTTTTTCCCTCTCCAGGACGGCTGCTGGAGATCACATAGCGGCGGTGAGCATGGGTATTCACCGAAGAAACCAAATTGACCCGCAAAAACCCTACGCTTTCATACAACACACCCGATTTGACCGCCAAAGGAATCCCTAGCTCGAGCTGTTTGTTGGTCAGTTTGGGCAAGCTGCCCATCACCGACAGGCCAAAATCCATAATATCTTCGTCGCCACTGACCTTGCGCCCCACGGTAGAACGCACAATGGCAACCCCAACCAGCAGCAAAAAAGCTACCATGGTCGCAAGAAGTGCATTGCGTCTGGGTTGGGGTGCAACCGCCGCTAGCGGTTTGGCAGCTTCGGAAATCAGGGTCAGGGTTCCCGAAACGGACTGCTCGAGTACCCCAGCTTGGGCCACCTGTTGCACCAGATCCGCTCGAGCTTTGATCAGAGTTTCGCGTTCAATCGAGTCTTTGGGGGCTTGCACAATTCGACTATCCAGTACCTTCACTTGTCTTTCCATACTCACTCGAGCTTTTTTAACCCGTATGGTGGCACGGCCCACATCCCACTCGAGCAGAGCCGTTACTGTAGCATTGGCAAGTTCCTTGGCTGCCGCAGGCGTACCCGCTACCGCACTGAGGCTATAGGTTCCCATCAGATAATAAGTATCAATCTTGGAAGTCACTTTAATCGTCGTAAAGGCATCGTAAGAAAGTTCATCTTGTAAGGTTTTTACTAAGGTACTGATGTCTTTTTTGGGTAAATCACTTTTCCGAAGATGTTCAATGATGCTGGCAACCAAGATACTGCCGTGTACCGCTTCATTGACTGCACCATCAGGTAATGCAGGTGCGCTGATCGTCCCTTGACCCACAGAGGTATTGCGAATTTCACTGTTGGTTGCCACCACAGTGCTAGTGGCTTGATATACTTTGGGCTGGTTACTGGAATACAGATAGGTCACTGCTCCCGCTGCCAAGGAAATGGCGATGATAAATGGAACATACCTTTGTATGGATTTCCACATTCTACCCAAGTCGATTTGTTCGGACGGACTCACTTCGGAAATCATTTAAACCCCTTTAAACCTAATTCAGAACTTTTTAGACTTGTGATTGGAACACTTGTGGTTGGAACACTTTTGATAACTCGAGTTGGGTAACTCGAACTGAACGAGGTCAGCGTCTTGCGGGTGCAGCGTTAGGGATGATATATCCACTATGGATTTTTTACTTTTTTTTACGGTAGTTTTTAAGGTAGTTTTTGAGGTAGTTTTTGCGAATGTTAGGGTAGTCATTTGCACGATAGGTACAGCCTACCTCGCGTATCGATCTTATATTTTTTAACCTCAGCACACGGTTTGACACAGAATGCAATCCGTAAACCAACCACAGATTTAGAGTTCAGCGCAGTTGGGGGCGCGACCTAATTCTCCATTCTGATGTTTAATCGCCCAATCTGCAACTGAAAATCCTAGCCAACGCCTGTCATGTATTTATGTTTAGCTCACCTATGGCCGCATCACGTGCGGTATCGGGTGCCGTAATCACGTACTGTATCAGGCTCGAGCGGGAAACATCTTCGCTCACTTGGCCCAGTTCCATGTCAGTTCCATGCCAGTTCCATAAATAGATTTTAGACGGGTTTTAGCTGATCCATTCTGAGCAGCAGGCACATCTGCCCTTCAGCTCGCTTTGCTATACTCAAGCTCGAGGAGGCTCCTTATGATCAATAACTTGAATACCCTTTCCACTGCCCAAACTTCGACGCTGCGTGCGTTTTTCAACCGAACCTACTCTTGGATGAGCGCGGGACTTTTGCTCACCGCTTTTATTGCCTGGTTTACCTGGACCAATCCAGGGTTGCAGCAAACTGTGTTGGGTGTGGGCTTTTTACCCATCATCCTGCTTCAGTTTGGTTTGGTAATGGCCATTAGCTTTTTGATTAACCGCATTAGTGCGCCTGTGGCGGGGATTTTATTCGCGGTTTACGCCGCCGTCAACGGACTGACCCTCTCGGTGATTTTCTTGGCTTATGCACCCTCATCCATTACCGCCGCCTTTATCAGTAGCGCCACCATGTTTGGGGCCATGAGTTTTATTGGTTACACCACTAAAACCGACCTGACCCGCATGGGCAACCTGATGATGATGGCTTTGATTGGCCTGATTGTAGCTATGGTGGTCAATATCTTTTTGCACAGCGGCCCTTTGGGATTCGTGATCAGTTTGGTTGGTGTGGTAATCTTTACTGCCCTGACTGCCTATGACACCCAAAAGCTAAAGGTGATGGCCCTCTCGAGCGGTGGCAATCTGCAAACCGATACGGGCGAAAAGATGGCAGTGTACGGCGCTTTGACCTTGTACTTGGATTTCATCAATCTGTTCTTGATGTTGCTACGGCTGTTTGGCGGCGGTGGACGCAGCAATTAAGCTCGAGTGCCAAACCCACAACATTCTTCCCCTCACCCTCGAGGGGATTTTTTTATCTTCACATGCTCCAATCCCATTTTTAGCTCAAGTTCTTGGCTCGAGTTCTTGGTGACAGGCTGTGTACACAAATCGTGCCTCACTTATGCCTCAATTGTGTAAGAATTGTGTACAAGTGACGTAAATGTGCAGTACACTTTTTTTCTAAAGCTGATGTCTTTTTTGCAGCAGCGCCCCTACATCTTCCCATAACTCTTGCTCCCTAAATCTGTCCCAAATCTCCCCTAAATCTCTTTCCACCTCGAGGTATCCCACATGAGCGAAAACACCCTAAATCGCCCCCTCCGCGTTGCCGTGATTGGTGCTGGCCCCTCGGGGTTTTATGTTGCCGAATCCTTGCTCAAGCAAGACCAGTACCCCGTTTCCATCGACCTAATTGACCGCTTGCCCACCCCCTACGGCTTGGTGCGTTACGGGGTGGCCCCCGATCACCAAAAAATTAAGTCGATTACCATGCAATATGAAAAGATTGCCAAAGACCCTCGAGTGCGCTTTTTGGGCAATGTGGAACTGGGCAAGGATCTCACTTTGGATGAACTCAAGGCCCACTACGATGGGATTTTTTATACTGTAGGAGCCTCGAGTGACCGCAGCTTGGGAATTCCTGGCGAGAATCTGGAAGGCAGTCATTCCGCCACCGAATTTGTGGCCTGGTACAATGGGCATCCCGATGCCGCTGATTACCAATTCAATTTGGATGTCAGCAAAGTTGCCGTGGTGGGCGCGGGCAATGTTGCCATTGATGTCACCCGCATTTTGGCGAAAAATCATGACGAACTTTTCCCCAGCGACATCGCCAACCATGCGCTCGATGCATTGAAAGACAGCAAAGTCACCGATGTGTACATGCTGGCCCGCCGTGGAGTGGTGCAGGCCAAATTCACCACCAAAGAACTGCGCGAATTGGGCGAACTGCTCGAGGCGGATGTACTGGTCTTGCCCGAAGAAGTGCAGCTCGATCCCACTTCAGAAGTGGCACTACAAACCTCTGATAATGTAGTGAAAAAGAATGTGGAAATTCTGCTCGAGTTCAGCAAAAAACCGCTTGAGGGCAAACCCCGCCGGGTACATTTGCGCTTCTTGGTTTCCCCTGTAGAAATTTTGGGAACCGATCATGTAGAAGGCTTGCGCCTCGAGAAAAACCGCATCGACGAGAAGCAAAATGCCGTGGGTACGGGCGAATTTGAAACCCTCGAGGTGGGGATGGTGCTGCGTTCGGTGGGCTACAAAGGCGTGCCATTGCCAGGGGTTCCCTTCGATACCCGTAAAGGGGTGATTGCCAACGAGGGTGGACGGGTAGTCTCCGAAACAGGCACTCGAGCGGGTGAATACGTGGCAGGCTGGATCAAGCGTGGCCCCAGCGGTGTGGTCGGTTCTAACAAAGTCTGCGCCAAAGACACCGTAGAACTGTTCTTGCAAGATGTTCCGCAGCTTGCCAAAGCGAGCGACACCGCAGCCCAACCCAGCCAAATTACCGCATTGCTCGAGGGGAAAAATGTCCAATACGTCACCTTCGATCACTGGCAGCACTTAGACAAAATCGAAGTCGAGGAAGGTAAAAAAGTGGGCCGCCCTCGAGTGAAGTTGGTCAAAGTGGATCAAATGTTGAAACACCTCGAGAGTGTAAAGATCTGAGTGTAAAAGCGTAAGAGGCTATGCTGTCTTTACCCCAACTGGTATTTAGCGCATCGAGAGTGTAAAGATCTGAGTGTAAAAGCGTAAGAGAGTAAGTAAAAATGCTCGAGGGATCAGTTTTTTTGACTGATCCCTTTATTTTATTTATTTTATT